>WTID01000138.1:17293-22363 GCA_011522855.1 Flavobacteriales bacterium | reverse complement strand
CGGACACCCCACTGAAATCCCAGGCCTGGGGCTGATCACTGGCGGGCGTCGGCTCAATGAACTCGGCCGCAATGATGTCGGCCGTGTATCCAAGCGGGTTCAAGTCAAACGGCTGCAACACCGGCTGGCCCAAGAGGCTTGAACACCACAGCAGAAGAAGAACAAGGGGGGAGAATCGCATGAACCCCAAGATAGGGACGACGCTCAGCGCCGAGAGATCCGACAGTCAGAGCCCCTGGTCCACCATCCAAAGGAGCGCGTAGAGCCCCACAGCCATGGCCAAATGAACCCACGTGAAGCACTCCACCCGCCAGGCCTCGAACCACTCCGCATGGGACTCAAACTGATAACGCTTGGGAAAGGGCTTGTCGGCCAGCATCTTGTAGAAGAGGTGGATGCCGACGATGGCCCAGAAAAATCCAAGGATGATGCCCACGTGCTTCATGATGAGGTCAAACTAAGCAAGAGCGTTGTGTACCCGGAGTGGGACTCGAACCCACACTCCAATGGAACTCGAGTTTGAGTCGAGCGCGTCTACCAATTCCGCCATCCGGGCAAGGAGGACGGCGAATTTAGCCCTCAACTGCGGGAATCCACCGGAAGGGTGACCCGGAAAGTGGTGCCGACGCCCTCCTCGCTCCGGAGGATGACGATCTGCCCGCCGTGGTATTCCTTGACGATCCGCTTGACGAGGCTCAGGCCGAGTCCCCAGCCACGGGCCTTGGTGCTGAACCCCGGATCGAAAATCTGCCGCTGCACCCGGCGTGGCATGCCCTTTCCGTTGTCCTGCACATCCAATTGGGCCTTGCCTTGCTCCACGGTCAAGGTGACACCGAGCGAACCGGACCCCTCCATGGCGTCCACCGCATTCTTGGTGAGGTTTTCGAGCACCCATCCAAACAAGGCCGGGTTGTAGGCCACGGGCACCCCGGTGGCCGGCACCGCCACCTGGAAGGTCACCGCGCGCGGCATGCGGCGCTCGAGGTAGCCCATCGTTTCGGTGACGAAGGCACCCAGGTCGTCCACCCCCAATTCCGGGTCGGAACCAATCTTGGAGAAGCGGTCGGTGACGGTCCTCAAGCGATCCAGGTCCTTGCCGAGTTCACCCAGGACGTCTTCGGAAACCCCTTCGCCCCGCAGAACCTCAACCCAAGCCAGGAGCGCCGACAACGGTGTGCCGAGCTGGTGGGCCGTCTCCTTGGCCATGCCCACCCAGACCCGGTTCTGTTCTGACCGGCGGAAGGCACTGAATGTCGAGTAGGCGAGCAACAGGAAGCCCCCGATGATCAGCAGCTGGACGACCGGGAAAAAGCGGAGCTGCTTCAGCACGATGGACTCGTCGTAGAGGATCCAGCGCCGGCCCGTCTCGGGCAGGTCCAACGCAATGGGCGGATTGGTCGCGGCCAGGCGTTGGATGAGCGCCGTCGTGTCCGCGAGGTCGGCCTCAGCAAAGCGGTCGGCCTGCAGCACCCGTTGGAGGGAGGAGTCCGCCAACAGCACCGGGATCGACGCCGAATTGATCACCGTCTCCGAGATGAAGGAGTGGATGATGTCGTCCATCACCGAGCGCAGTTCCCGGAACCGGTTGCTCTGGTCGTAGTACAACAACGAGCCCTCCTCGAACTCAATCACGGACCCTTTGGATTCGAGGGCGACCCGCATGGAATCGAGACGCTCCGGGGTCCGCAACGGCTCCGGGACGTGGATGTCTGCCTGGAGCTCGCCATCCTTGTAGACGAGCACAGGAATCGTCCGGTTGCCCTGGATGAAGCGGGTGATGAAGGTCAGGTCAATGGGCGCACCAGGCTCAGCTTCTTGGATGATCCGGTAGGCCTCGCCCATGAGATCGGCCTTATCCCTCTCCTCTGTCCTGAGCGAGGCGAACAGGGCATCCGTGTACCGGACCAGTTCCGCCCGTTGGACGATGGCTTCCGACCACAACTCCACTTTCCGCTGCTCCTCTGTCCGGAGCGTGCGCGCGATGCGTCCACTGGACCACAGGGTCAACGCCACGATGGCCGTCGCCCCCAAAAGGAGGACAACGCGGGAAGTCTGCTTGTTGCGGAGGGCCATGGTTGAGGTCGGAGGTCAAACGCGAACCGATGCGAAAAGGTATGCAGGCCCACTCTGGACACGACACAAGTCCCCGTCTCCATGGGTCACGAAATGCAAAAACGCCGGCTCGAAGCCGACGTTTTCAACCTTGGGAGGTCCCAAGTCAATTTGGTTAAGCTCCCCGGCGAGGTTCATTTCGCATCGGGGGGATTGCAATATACCAAATATTAACGTTTGTCGACACATCAGTCTGCTTGGTCTTGAATCCCCTCACCAATCGTCGTCGTCATCGTCGAGCACGGAAGGCGGCTTCTTGGCGGCATCCGGTTGCGGTTCCGGCCGCTCCGGCCCTTCGGTCACTGTCGGGCTGGTCGATGCCCCAGCATCCTTGGGCCCAGACGATTCCTCCTGTGATGACACGGGGTCTCCCGTAATCGCGCCGCGCAACCGGTCCCACGCCCCCTGACGCTCTTCGCGACGGTGCTCCTGGTGCGCCCTCCGGTCATAGCCGAATTCCGGGTCTTCCAGTGTCCCTCCAATGGCCAGGAAGAACCGGTGGCCAAGGCCATCCTCTTCCATCGGGCCGAATTCCCCCTCTCCCGACTTGAGGTCCCGCAGGGCAAAGTCCAAGGTGAAATCCATTGGTCCCTCCATGCGGTACCATCCTTCCACCCCGACGTCCATCGCGTCGGACCGAACCTCCACGGGGGCCAACGTGATCAGTCCGCGTTCCAGCTCCACCTGCGCATCCACCGGCTCAAAACGCACCCGATTCAACCGGCGCCTCAAATCCTGGGCGTCGGCGATGAGGCGGTACTTCCTCTCGGACTCGAGCACCTCGGGAATCTCCTGCAACAGCTCGAACCCGATAAGCTCCAGTTGTTCCATCCGCACGCGGACGTCCGCATCCCACGGCGTCGTTCCCTGCCGGTCAAACACATGGGACACCGTGCCTTCGGCCCAGACCCGTCCCCGAACATGGCGGGGCAACAAGGTCTCCTGGCCCAATCCGGACGTCCCTTCGAGCACCTGCGCCAAATCGGCATCCATCAGCGCCCCGTCGAATCGGGCAGACCGGCCATCCACCTTCCCGGTGGCCTCGACCCTGCCCCCCATTCCTTCGGCGTCGAGCGATTCGATCTCGAACGCACCTCCACGCCATTCTCCCCGCAGCGCCATCTGGTCCAGCGCGAGGTCGCCCTGCGTCAAAGGCCCCGTTTGCACCGCCACCGTCCACACCCTCCCCAGCGCACCCGCTTCTCCCTCCGGCCCTTGCGTCCACGGCTGCACGACAGGGCGCACCGCGTCCACATCCACGCGGTCCAACGTCACGTCCACGCGGCCTTTCTCCCCCGTCCATTCGGCCTCCAACTCTCCTGACATCCCGGGCAACAACACCCCCTCCAATCGCCCAGTCCATCCTGTTCCTCCAGGAGCCATTCGAGCGTCCAGTCGGTCCAAACCAAGAGCACTTCCCGACTGGTCCACCGCCAATCCGGTGACCACAACCTGAGACTCAGGGCCCACCGCCCACGAGGTCAAGGTGCCATCCTTCAACGTCAGGTCCACCGACCCGTCCACATCGATGCGGCCACCGGCTTGTACCTCCAGCGCGGTCCAAGGCGCTTCTTCCGGAATGGGCATCCACGGCCAAAGACCAGCCGGGCGAAACACCCCGCGACCCCGCGCCGACAACTCCATTCTTCCCGCCGATTCCCGCGCCTCCACGCGTCCGGCGAACTCTCCGCCGGCCAACGACACAGCCAAAACGGGAGCGTTGGCCCTCCACCCCTTGGCCACACTGAACGCCTCGAGTTGTCCCCCGGCCCATTCGATCCGACCCGCCTCCTCCATCCGGCTCACGCCCCTCGGCTCCACCCGCACGGCCCAGACGCCATTCCAATCTCCGTCCTCGGGGCCGGTCCAATGGCGGCTTTCCGGAAGACGACCAATCGCCACATCCAACGCCGCCTGCCCCACCATTCCATGCAAGACAGGGGCCAATGCCGCCTGAACGAAGGGGGGAAGGGTGGCCTCCGCCGCCGACACGTCATACCGCTCCGACGTCAACGCCAGGCTGAAGCCTTCGACATCCGACATCAATTGCCCCGACAACGACACCTCGACCTGTCCATCACCCAGCGCGGCCTCCGTCAAGTTCATCCGCACGTCGTCTCCTTCCCATCGACCATCCAAAGCACAACGGACCGTTCGGCCATCCAACCAGCGGTCGTCTCCCGTCTCCAGGACCAGCCGCTGCACATCGGCCTCTCCTTTCCACTCCATCCCTTCCCCCAATGACGTGAGGGCCATGTCGGCGGACGACACCATGCCGGACCAGGTCACCGGTTGTCCTTCCCCATTCCATTCCCCCTCCAATTCCACATCCCGCAGCATGAGCCGTTCAATGCGCCAGCTGTCGAGGCCCTCGGATTCTCCCGATCCGGACGTCCAGAATACCCAGTTCTCCTGTCCGGAACGGGTGCGGTGCACGCGCAGGCGCCCCCCTTGGAGCCGCAACGCTTGGACGTCCAGACGGTCCTCCAGCAGCGGCCACCACCCCATGCGGAATCCCAGCTCCTCCAACTGCACGAAGTCCTGTCCCCGCTCGATGGCATCCTCTACCCGGACGTCCTGAAGGATGACCTCCACGTCAGGCCACGCCGACCACAGCGACAGGGACACCGATCCCACCGCGACATCCGTGGCCAAATGCGGACGGACCGCCTCGATGACCCGGGCCTCCAACCCCCTGGACATCCACGCCATGCCGGCAGAAAACGCAGCGAGCAGGATCACCGCCACCGCCAGCACCCAGCGCCAACCCTTTCGGGAAGTCCGCTGGCCCTCGGGGGCTTCAGTGGGAATCGTTCCGTGTTGCTCCTCCATGCTGTGATGCCCACAAAGATTGTGGGCCCGTGCTCCCCTCCACAGGGGGTGGTTGAACCAACGCCAACGTAGAAGGTTGGATTATGGACATCCGGAAAGAAATTCTGCCGGCAAACCTGCACCATG
>WTID01000138.1:0-17193 GCA_011522855.1 Flavobacteriales bacterium | reverse complement strand
GAAGGTTGGATTATGGACATCCGGAAAGAAATTCTGCCGGCAAACCTGCACCATGGACAAGCGCACCTTCATCAAACTGAGCGGAATGGCCGGAGCCGGCCTCGTCGCCGCCCCCCTCGTCTCCGGACTCATCGGCTGCGGCAACGCGCCGGTCGACCCGGGAACCCCGGCCGCACAGGATGCGGCCCCCACCGGCTTCACCCTCCCTGAACTCGGCTACGCGCATGACGCCCTCGAGCCCGCCATCGACCGGCAGACGATGAAGATCCACCACGAACGGCACCACGCCGGGTACGTTCGGAAACTGAATGCGGCGCTCGAAGGTCACGCCATGGACGGCCAGTCCCTCGAGGCCCTGCTGGCCGGCCTCGGACCGGACGACACCGGACTGCGGAACAACGGCGGCGGACACTTCAACCACGCCCTGTTCTGGAAGGTCCTCACCCCCTCTTCCGAGGCTTCCGGACCCAGCGGCGTGCTCGCCGACCGCATCAACGCCTCCTTCGGTAGCCAGGACGCCCTGCTCGACGCCTTGTCCCAAGCCGCCGGATCCCGATTCGGCTCCGGCTGGGCCTGGTTGGTCCAGGACGAGACCCAGCCCGACCGGCTCTTCGTCTGTTCGACCGCCAACCAGGACAACCCCTTGATGAAAGGCGTCGTGGAGGCCGACCACCAAGGGCGTCCGCTCCTCGGCATCGACGTCTGGGAGCACGCCTACTACCTGAACTATCAGAACCGCCGGACGGATTACGTCGCGGCCGTACTCGACCGCATCAATTGGTCGGAGGTGGCGGCGCTGATGGCCTGACCCGGCCCCCGCGCGGCAAGGGCACACTGCCCTCCTCCAAATCGTACATCCCCTCCTTGAGCAGGGTGCGGAACTCCTTGGCCGTGGGGCTGAAGAGCCAATAGGAATACCCGGGTTTTCCCCCGGACTTCTTCCGTTCGCGCGGGCTCTCCATGAAGGTGGCCGTCTGCGTCAGCCAGGACTCGTCGTCTTCGAAGGTGGCCGTCCGGAAGACGTCGCCTTCCCGCTTCAACAGGAAGACCTCCCAATGGCCGGTCTCCGTAACGGGCTGGCTCATCACCACGTGGCCCGCCATGCGCCGGAGGAGGAAATCCTCCCCATTGACCATCACCTCATCGTCGATGCGGACGGTGTCTTTGCCAATGGACCACACCTCATCGCCATCCACGATCTCACCGCGGAAAGCCTTGGGAATGTTGGGGAGGTTGTAGCGTCCGGGGGGCATGGGCTCGTTGAACTGCACCTTGGGGTTGCAGGATGTCAACAGGGCGAGGACCGCCAGGAACAAGGTGGTCGAAGAGAGGGGGTTCGTCATGATCCGAGCATCAGGGCGGCCAAACCGACCACCACACAGTAAACGGCGAAGCCATTGAATCCATTGCGCTTCACCAGTGACATCATGGCCGTGCAAGCCCACCATCCACTCAGGAAGGCGGCAGCGGCACCGATGAGGAGGGCGGACGTCGGGGCGCCCCCGGCCTCCACGGCAGGGTCGAGCAGGTCCTTGACCTCGAGCAGCGTCGCGCCCAGAATGGGCGGCAGAACCATCAGAAAACTGAACCGCGCCGCCTCTTCCCGGTCCACACCCAGCAAAAGCGCCGCGGAAATTGTCGCCCCGCTCCGGCTGATTCCGGGGAGCACGGCCACCGCTTGGGCACATCCGATGATCCCAGCTTCCAACACACCGACTCCGCCCCCTTCACGTCCCCGACGCTGCGCCCAGAACAACAGGGCCGCTGTGACGAGGAGTGCGGCCCCCACCGCCCCAAGATGACCGTCCAATCGGGCTTCGATCGCGTCCTTGAACAACAGGCCCACCACGCCAACCGGCACCATGGACAGCAAGATGAGTCCGGCGAATCCCCGGGCCGTCCTGCCCGGTTCACCCGACACGAACAGGCCGCGCACCAGCAAAACGATGTCCCGCCGAAACACCACGATCGTGCTGAGCGCAGTCGCACCATGGACCACCACGCTGAAGGCGAGACCTCCATCATCCACGCCCAACACAGCCTTGCCCAACTCAAGGTGGCCGGAACTGCTGACGGGAAGGAATTCGGTCAGGCCCTGGACCAACCCCAGGAGGAACGCCTCCAGTGCACCCATGCGATCACTCCTGACCGGCTTCCGCCGGGAACCGCTTCAGGATGCTGTAGAAAATGACGCCGTATCCGAGGAGCACCGTGAGGGGCGCAATCGTGATGCGCCGGGTGCTGAAGATGGCCTCGCTGAATTCATTGGGGTCTTCCACACCCCCTCCGCTCATCAGCAGATAGCCCGCGGCCAACAAACCCAGACCCAAAAGGAAGAAGAGGTAGTTCCGGCGTTCAAACGGAAACGCGTTGCGGCCTTCGTTGGCGGGCGTGGGACTGCTCATGACACGAAAGTAAGCGTTGCGTGGCGCCCGAGGTTCAGACCAGTTTGTCAAGTCGCGCCCCCAGGTACCGGGCCACCGCCCACCTCGCGCTCAATCCCGTCATCAACAGCCCCATGCCCACTTGCAAGGCCAGCAACAAGGCCAACTTCTCCGGGCCCCACCCTTCCAACACGGACAGGAAGGGCTTGAGCAAGCCGAGCAGGCCCACCACCGCAGCATACGCCAGGGTGGCCCCCACCAATCCATAGCCCATCGCTTCGGCGATGAAGGGTTGACGGATCCGCGACGGAGGCGCCCCCACCAGGTCCATGCTGCGGATGAGTTGGCGCCGGCCGAAGACACTCAGGCGCACCACATTGAAAATCTGCGCCACGGCCACCGCCATGAACATCGCCAGCAAGAGAATGAGCGGAGTGGTCCAATCCGAGAAGCCCCGCTCCAACCGCTCCAGAATCCGGCGCGGATACGCCACCCGGGTTACCCCCGCTCGGCCTTCCCACCGGGAGGCGAGCGCCGCCAGGCCTGCCACCCCCTCGCGATCAATCCACTCGGGGTCCAGCGTCAATTCAATCAGGGAAGGCAAAGGAGAGTCGCCGAGGAAATCCATGAACGGCTCGCCCAGTTCGCGCTCCATTTCCGCCGAAGCGGAATCGGCGTCGATGTAGACCGCCGAATGCACCCCCTCTTCATCCAGCCAGTCCGCCGCCATCCGGCTGCCGTCGGCACCCTCCTCCAACACGACCTGCACCGTCATGGACGCCAGCCAGTCCGTCCTCAACTCGCGGACGACCAAGGCCCCGACCACCAACGTGCCGAGCACGCCGAGCGTCAGCGCCACGCCCAGCGCGGTCGAAAAGGCGGAAAACCCGTGGGCCTTGCTGCGAGAGGGTCGGGACATGGGACGATGTGAAGGTAACGGCTACCTCGACGTCAAGGTCGCGCAGGCTCCGTGCCCATCAGCTGCACGGTGAAGTGCAGATCAATGCCGGCGAGCGGGTGGTTGAAGTCCACCTCGACCTCTTCTTCGGACACACCGATGACCACGCCGTGGAGCTCCTCACCGGTCTCGTCCCGCATGACGACAACCTCTCCCTCAGCCATCACGGAATCATCCAGGCCTTCCTCGTCCACGAACTGCGTCTTGGGCAGCACGGCGAACGCCCCTTCCATCTCGGGCCCGTAGGCTTTGTCGGCGGGGATCGTCAATTCGAATTGGTCGCCCACACCAGCGGACGTCACTGCGGCCTCGAGGTCCTCGAGAATCTCATCGGAACCCGCCTCAAACGTGAAGGGCTCCTCTGGAACCGTGGCCTCGATGACCTCTCCCTCCGGGCCATCAGCGCGCAGGGTGTAATGAATCGTGTATTTCATGGTGTCTTGTTCTGCGTTTTGAGGGGGGCAAAGGACCGCACGATGGCCTCGACCTCCCGGAGGTATTCCCGCTTTCCGAAGTAAGGCGCGTAGACGTACCCATCCACGGTGACCAATTGGCCCCGGGCCTCGTCCACCCAGGCGATGGAGGTCCAAGGGCCGCCCATGAAGTCGCCCTCCATCTTCCAAAGACCGCGCATTGTCGCGGCAAAACCGCCCCGGTGGGAGACCTCCTCGTAGCGGGGCGGCAAACGGTATTCGGTCGTCATCCAGCTGTCGGGGTTCGGACCGGACACCCGCGCCTCAAGCAAGGAGTCCCGGCGCTCCAGCATCCTGGCCATCGAAAAGTCCTTGGGACCGGCATAGGGTGTGCGGTGGACGACAACCCCCAACTGCACATCGTGATTCCGTCCCCCCTTCATGCGGGTCAGGTTGCGCTCGATCCAAGCGAATCCACCGACCGATTGGACCAATTGCGCATCCCTGGGCAGGATGCAGGACAACCCCTGCTTCTCCCGGATTGTCTGTTCGAGGACCTCGTTCCGGTCGAGGCCGAGCCACTGTCCATAGCGGGTGGCCTCTTCCTGCTCGAGCAAATCAGCCAGCATCTCGCCTTCCGCCGGGTCCAGCAACAGCGCCGCCGCGGCTTGGGCCGTCCTCGCCTTGATTTCCACGTAGATCTGGCCCTTGGCATACCGGGAGCGCATGACCCGCATGGAAGGGTCCTGTGTGTCGATGCGGTCGGCGATGTCGAACACCACCAGATTGCGGTGGGGCTTCCAGAAGCGGTCGAACTCATCCGGGTCGAGCCGGATGACATCAAAACGGGGCTCGTATTGAGGCAGGACCCGCACCGGACGGAGGAACACACTGTCCACCGCCGCCCCGATGCCCCGGCTCCACGCCGATTCGGACACCACCATCACGACCTCCCCACTCGGACCCACCTTGCCAGGAAGCAGGGCAGCCCGCGAAGCGGCGTCCGACTTCCCGTCGGAAGCACCCCCAACACAAGAAGCCAGAAAAAGGGACACGCCCAACACGCCCAGAAGGCAGGGCTTCATGAAGGGGCGGAGCAAGAGGTCAGCGAGGGTCCGCATGGATGTAAAGTTTCTGGCCCACGCGGATCATGTCGCCGCGCAGTCCATTCCATTGCCTCAAATCCCGTACCGAAACCCCATGCCGGCGGGCAATGGTGCCCAGTACGTCTCCATTCCGCACACGGTACACCGTCACTTCGGGTTCAAACGTGACCTCGGGCGTGCGATGCGGTTCCCAGGCCAGCGCCTCCGACAGGCGGTCGATGAACGCCCCGACCGATTCCTGTGGGATCACAAGGGGCCAACCACCCCCAATGGCACCCGGCACCACCTCCTTGCGGTATTGGGGATTCAATTGGGCAATCTCCGACACGGGGCGCCCAGTCACCTGCGCCACCTGGTCAAACCGCAGGTTGCGGTGGACGACCACGGTATCCAAGGCGAAAGCGGGCACGGCCGGGTCGCTGGGCACCAAGCCCGCCTCCACCGGATGGGCGAAGAGGTAGGCCAGCGCCACGATCGAGGGGACGTATCGCGCGGTTTCCCTGGGCAGGAACCTCCGAACCTTCCAGAAATCCCGCGATCCAGCGCGCCGGATGGCCTTGTTCACGTTGCCTGGGCCCGCGTTGTAGGCGGCCAAGGCGAGGTGCCAATCCCCGTCGTAGATCTCATGAAGCCGCTTCAAGAAGCGACACGCCGCATCCGTGGAAGCAATCGGGTCCCGGCGTTGGTCGACCCAGCTGTTGATCTCCAGGTCCTGCCGGCGGGCCGTGTTGTACATGAACTGCCACAGTCCCGTGGCTCCGGCCCCACTACGCGCCAATGGATTCAGCCCGCTTTCGAGAACGGGCACATACTTCAGCTCCAAAGGGAGGCCATGCCGGTCCAGGGCTTCTTCGAACAAAGGAAAATACTGGGGGGCGCGGCCCATCATCCGGCCGAGGAAAATGGGCCGGCGACGCATCATGAAAGCAATGCGGTCCAACACGGCACCGTGGGGAGCGAGATCAAGGGTCGACCGGCGGTCCAAGTCGGCCAGGTCCCTCAGGATGGCGGCCGTATCGAGGTCCGCCGACAAGGCCTTGCTGTCCGTCCCGGCATACCAGATGGCGCTGTCGGTGCTCACGCAATGGGCCTCCTCACACCACGCCCACCACAACGAATCGACCCGCTGGACCCACGCGGAATCCAGGGCCTCCATCTCTGGGACAGTCGATGAGTCGAGAACCGCCACGAATTGGACGCTGTCCGCGATCACGGTCAGGGTATCTCCTTGTGCCGATGCGGTCGACAAGCCGAGGAATGCGAAGGCCAACCCAAGGGCACGCCGCCCCTGTCGGCGAATCCAGCCGTCAGGCCTTGTCCGCGTCATCGCCGGCCTTGCCGTCGTCCTGCGTGGCGTCCTTGAATTCCTTCACGCCGCGGCCGAGACCGCGCATGAGTTCGGGAATCTTCCGGCCTCCGAACAGAAGGAGGACGACCAGAACGATCAGGATGACTTGAGTGGGTCCGATGGCTCCCATGCGATGAATTTTGGGACGAAGTTCGGAGAAAACGGGCCGCCATCCCCATCTCGGGGAATCAAATGGGAACGGCGACGTTGTCGATGAGCCTGACCCCCCCGATTTGAGCGGCCCCGATGACGCGGCACTCCCGTCCAAATTCCGGGTCCGGTTTCAAGGTCACGGCGTCCACAACCGCCAAGTACTCGACCGACCAACCGGCCTCTTCAAGCCGGTCCCACTGCCTCTGAGCCTCCGTCATCGTGTCGGTCGCCTCGGCCAACGCAGCCAACGCAGCGCTCAACATGGGCGCCCCCTTCCTCTCCGCTTCATTCAAACGGGCGTTTCTCGAGCTCATGGCCAATCCGTCCGCTTCCCGCCGTGTCGGGACGGGCACGATGATCAAATCCGGGAACTCCCGACGAACCAGCTCGGAAACCACGGCCAGCTGCTGCCAGTCCTTCTCTCCGAAGTAAGCCCGATCCGGCTCCACCTGGTCAAACAAGGCCCGGACCACCGCCACGACCCCGTCGAAATGGCCCGGCCGATGCGCCGCCTCCCACAAGGCCGTCACACCGCCATAGTCCACTGGGTCAACGCGCTCCGGAATGCCGCCTGGATACAACTCTTCCGCCCGGGGAAACACCACCGCATCGGCCCCGGCCGAATCCGCCATCCGAATGTCCGCTTCCCGGGTGTTGGGGTAGGCTTCGAAGTCCGCGGCGTCGTTGAATTGGGTCGGGTTCACATAGATGCTGACCACAACGTGACCCGAACGGCCGGCCTCTTGGCGGGCGGTCCGGATGAGGTCAGCATGGCCCTCATGCAGGGCGCCCATCGTGGGAACGAAGGCCACATGACCGGATCCAACATCGTTCCGCCTGGCCCGCTTCCAATCACCGAACGCGTCGTGAACCTCAAGTGTCATTTCCTCCTGCCTGCCAGTCCGTTGCCTTCGATTTGCAGCCGGGGAGCGATCGTCCGGGGCGTTAATCTGTGTCAACGGACACGAATTTGAGGCGCTGAAAGTAGCCGAACCGCTTGAATTTCCGCGGTTTTCGAGCTATATTTGAGTGAGCCTGTTATTCCGGAAGATTCATGAGCAAGACCCGCATCCTCTACGTCAGTCAAGCAATTCAACCTTTTCTCCCGGAGAGCGACATCAGCAGGGCAGCAAGGCAAATCCCTCAAGGTATCCACGAGCGAGGCCGGGAAATCCGGGTGTTCATGCCCCGTTTCGGCGTCATCAACGAGCGTCGCCACCAGCTCCATGAGGTCATTCGCCTGAGCGGCATGAACCTCAACATCAACGACACCGATCACCCCCTGATCATCAAGGTCGCCTCCATTCCGACTGCCCGGATGCAGGTGTACTTCATCGACAACGAGCACTACTTCAAGAAGAAGGTCACGTGGCTCGATGCCAAGGACAAACTGGTCGGTGACAACGACGAACGGGCCATCTTCTTCGCCCGCGGAGTCCTCGAAACGGTCCGCAAGCTGTCCTGGGCTCCGGACATCATCCACTGTCATGGCTGGATGGCTTCCCTCGTTCCGCTCTACCTCAAGGAGCTCTTCAAAGACGACGCCCACTTCGAGAACACGAAAATCGTCACCAGCCTCTACGACGAAGGCTTCGACGGCACCCTCAATGGCAGCCTCCACGAGAAGATTTCCTTCGACGGAATTGGAGCCGAGGCTGTGGAATCCATCCAGATTCCCACGTTCGATGCCCTCAACGCCATGGCCATCCGCCACTCAGACGCCCTCATCGCCGGATCCGAGGAATTGACCGGAGAGACTGCCGCGCTCTTCCAGTCTTCAGATCTGCCGAAAATGCCACACGCCGAAGCCAGCCTCGGTGCTGCAGAGGTGGCCAACTTCTACGACACCATCCTCGAGGGAAAGGAGGTGGCCGTTGAGGAGTAAATCTGCTTCCTTTTCGTCTGGAATTCAGCGCCGTCCACCATCGGTTGACGACGGCGCTCCCCGACGGCCATTCTGCACGAACTTGCGTGCCCAATCCGATTCACCCATGCGTTCCGTACGCACTTCCTTCCTGTTCCTGGTTGCCGTGCTCAGCCTGGCCGGCTGCAGAAAGCCCGACAGCGACCTCGGCCTCGGCCTCCAACCGGAAGGGGAGTTGCTTGACCTCAGAACGGACACCCTGAGCTTCTCCATGGAGATGGTGCCGGTCGACTCCCTTCGAACCGATGAACGCAGCCGCTTGCTCCTCGGCAACACCCTCGATCCAATCAGCGGGCTCACCTCGGCTTTCTTCTCCACTGAACTGCGTCTGTCCCAGACTTCCATCGACTTCGGTACCGACCCAATCTGCGACAGTGTCATCTTCACCCTCCGGTTCAATGGGCCGGCCTATGGCCTCAATTTCGACCAATATCTAAGTGTCGAACAGCTCGCCGACACCCTCTCCATCGACAGCGCCTATTATGCCCGGGACCTGCCCGCCACGGTGCCCGGCAACCTCGCCATCCCCGAAGGACAACCCGTCCAGATGCATCCGTCCCAATCGGTCATCATTGGATCCGACACACTGTCCGCCCGGGTCCACATTCCCCTCGACCCCGCCTTCGGACAAGACCTGATCGATGCAGACTCCTCAGTCTACGCCACGAATGAAGCCTGGCGCGCGCATTTCAAGGGGCTCCAAGTCCGCTCACAATCCGGCGGTGGCGGCATCGTCTGCCTCGAGCCCAACGCAGGCATCTCGTACATGACCCTCCACTACCACAACACGGAGGACACGACGAGCTACAACTTCATCATCAACAGCAATGCCGCCCGGGTGGGCCATTTCCAACACAGTTGGCCCCCAGAATTCAGCCGCCTGAACGACAGCCTTGCCACAGAAATGGCCGAGCGTGTCGCCCTCGTTGGTGCCGCCGGGTCCTATCTGAGGCTGGACCTGGGCGGATTGGACAGCCTAAATGCGGCCGACGGAACCGTCATCAACCGGGCGGAAATCGTGTTGCCCGTGGAGGACCTCCCTTCGAAACTGCCCCGGCCGTCCACCCTCACCGCCTTCATGAAAGGCGTCAACGGCGGCCTCGAACTGACCCCGGAAGCAGGGTCGCCGGGAGTCACCTATGGCGGCACTTTCGACCCCGACCGGAACGCCTATGTCCTCAACCTTCCAGTCTATGCGCAGCGACGCCTGAATGGAGAGGAAGCCCGGCCGTACGTCTACCTCTACTCCGAGCTTTCCTCCGTGGCCTTGGAGCAGGTGGTGTTCCGCACTCCCCTGTCTTCCACCGACGCCGCGTTCATCGTCACCCGATCGGAATGAACCGAGCGGACGCCCCAATCTACCTTTAGGACCATGTGTGGAATCGTTGGATACCTTGGTGAACAACCCGCCTTCCCTTTGGTCATCAAGGGGCTCAAGCGTCTGGAGTACCGCGGATATGACAGCGCGGGAGTCGCCGTCATCGACGCGAAAGGCAGCCTCGCCCACCACCGCAAGAAGGGCAAGGTCGACGATCTCCTGGCCCATGTTGGCAATGATGTGCCCACCGGCCACCTCGGCATCGGGCACACCCGGTGGGCCACCCACGGCCCCCCCAACGATGTCAATGCCCACCCACACCTCAGCGGCGACGGACAACTCGCGCTGATCCACAACGGCATCATTGAGAACTACAGTGCGCTGAAGGAGACCCTGATTGCGCGTGGACATTCCTTTTACAGCGACACCGACACCGAAGTCCTCGTCCACCTCATCTCCGAGGTCATGAGGAGCAGTGAGGAACTGGACTTGTTCGAAGCCACCCGTGTCGCCTTGAATGAGGTTGTCGGCGCCTACGCCATTGCCGTCGTGGACATCGCACGGCCGGATGAGCTGATTCTCGCACGCAAGTCGAGCCCCCTTGTCATCGGCATCGGTGAGGGTGAGTATTTCGTCGCCTCCGACGCCACCCCCATCATCGAGTACACGAAAAACGTGGTCTATCTCGAAGACGAAGAAGTGGCCCGCGTCTCGCTCTCCGCTGGATTGAAAATCCGAACCATCAAGAACCACAAGGTCACCCCCGTGGTCACTGAACTCGAAATGGCCCTTGAGTCCATTGAGAAGGGGGGCTACGAGCATTTCATGCTCAAGGAAATCCACGAGCAGCCCAAGTCCATCGCCGACTGCCTCCGCGGTCGACTCCGACTTGGGCACGGCACCATCCGCATGGCCGGAATCGATGACCACGAAGCCATGTGGTCCGAAGCCAAGCGGCTCATCATCGTGGCCTGCGGAACCAGCTGGCATGCTGGCCTCGTCGCCGAATACATGTTCGAGGATTTCGTTCGCATCCCGGTCGAGGTGGAATACGCCAGTGAATTCCGCTACCGCAACCCTGTCCTCGGCGAAGGTGACATCCTCATCGCCATCAGCCAATCGGGAGAAACCGCCGACACCCTCGCGGCCATCCGGATGGCCAAGGAACGCGGAGCCCATGTCTTCGGCATCTGCAATGTGGTCGGGTCGAGCATTTCGCGGGAGTCCGACAGCGGGGCCTACACCCATGCCGGGCCCGAAATCGGTGTGGCCTCGACCAAAGCCTTCACCGCCCAGCTGACCGTCCTCGCCCTAGTCGCCATGCGGGTGGGTCAATTGCGCGGCACCATCGATCCCCAGCAATTGAACCGGCTCATGGTCGGCCTCGACGGGATTCCCGAAAAGGTGGAGGCCCTGCTCAAAAAAGAGGCGGACTTCAGGGCGATTGCGGAGGCCTATAAGGCCGCACCCAATGCGTTGTTCCTCGGCCGTGGATACAATTTCCCGGTCGCCCTCGAGGGTGCACTCAAGCTCAAGGAGATCAGCTACATCCATGCGGAAGGCTACCCTGCGGCTGAGATGAAGCACGGCCCCATTGCCCTGATCGACGAGAACATGCCCGTGTTCATCGTTGCGACCCAGGATGCACACTATGAAAAGGTGCTCTCCAACATCCAGGAAGTGAAGGCCCGCGGCGGCAAGATCATCGCTGTGGTCACGGCCGGTGACACCGAGGTCGCCCGCATGGCGGACCACACCATCGAGGTCCACCCGACCCAAGATGCCCTCGTGCCCATCCTGAGCACCATTCCATTCCAGCTCCTGAGCTACCACATCGCCGTCATGCTCGAACGCAACGTGGACCAGCCGCGCAATCTCGCCAAAAGCGTCACTGTGGAATAGCGACTACATTGTGTACCAACATGGTACACTTTCGCGGCATCATCGGCTATCTCGTCACCCCCTTTGGCCCCTCGGGTGTACCCGACCTGCCCGCTCTGAGTGGCCTTGTAGACCATCTCATCGAACAAGGAGTTCACGCCATTGCCCCCCTCGGAAGCACAGGAGAAAGTGCATACCTGAGTCGGAATGAATGGGAGTCCGTCGCCCGAACCACCATCGACTCCACCGCAGGCCGGCTTCCTGTCGTGGTCGGCGCCTCTGCCCTCACGACAAGAGACACCGTCGACTTGTGCCGGTGTGCGGAAGCCTTAGGAGCCGATGCCGTCATGGTCCTTCCGATCTCCTACTGGAAGCTGACCGATGACGAAATCTTCCAGCACTACCAAGCTGTTTCGGACGCCATTGACATCCCCATCATGGCATACAACAACCCCGCAACCGCGGGCATCGACATGTCTCCCGAATTGCTGCATCGCATGTTCCGGGACATCGAGAACGTCACCATGGTCAAAGAGAGCAGCGGCGACATCCAACGCATGCACAGCCTGCATCACTTGTCCTCAGGCACCCTGCCCTATTTCAATGGCTGCAATCCCTTGGCCCTGGAAGCCTTTGCCGCCGGAGCGGCAGGGTGGTGCACAGCAGCCCCCAACCTCATCGGTCACGACGTCGGAAAGATGTGGGCCGCAGTGGAGGCCAATGACTTTGAGTCGGTGCGGAACCTCTTCCTTGACAACCTCAAGCTGCTTTCCTTCATTCTTGAGGGAGGACTTCCCGCCACCATCAAAGCCGGCCTCAGCCTCCTGGGAAAGCCCTGTGGCATTCCCCGCCTCCCTTTGAGTCCGTTGCCGGTAACAAAGCAGGACACCCTTGCAGAACTGCTCAACATTTCCAGATGAAAATCCACAACGCAGCCTCCCTCCTCCTTCTTCCCCTTCTCTTCTCAGCGTGTCAGGACGGTCCCCCTTCCATCACGCACCCGCCGTTGGATCCCACCCTGGACGAACCCGCTCCCCGGTCCTTGGTCACGAGCATGAACATCAACCCGGATTCGGAGGCTGGTCCCGAATCCAGCGCCTTGTACATCGTCAACCCGGAAACAGGAGACCTCCATGTACACCCCTTCTCCACCATGCGGGGAGGTCCTGTTCCAGGTCAAGGCATGCACACGGCATTGACGGCAGACCGCGAGACCGTTTTCTGTACCATGGGAGGAAATGAGGATCTGGACCTCCGATTGATCACCATCGATCTGCATTGGCAAAACGGTCACCCTCATCCCGAGGTGCTGGAAAGCCAATCCCTCGTCAAGGCCGGAACCCGCGGCAACGAATCCAATGGCGCCTCCTGTCACCCTGGCGGCCCTGGCATCCGACAGGAAGGGCACGGCAGCAGAATCACAGAAGATGGCCGGTTCCTGCTGTTCAGCGAGATGCAGAATGACCGGATTCGGGTGTATGACATCCAAGAGGGCGCATTCACCTCGGAGCCCCAGACTCACCCGACCCTCTATGCGCCCCATGGCTTGTACCCCAACCCCTCCGGCACCCATGCCGCCACCCCACAATACTGGTTTGACCACCACACCGTGGGCATCTGGACGTTGGACAGCCTGACGGGATCCCCCTCGTTCGGGTTCGCAATCCAAATGGCCGACAGTGGGGGAACCGGAGCCTATCAGCATACAGTCCGGTGGTTGGACGACTCCCGATTCTATGTGACAGTCACCCAGGAGGCCACACAAGGAAATGGAACCAGTCAGCAGGGCATCTGGATGGGAAATCTGGCGACCCGATCCGCCGTACAGGTCCTCGATGCATCCAACATCCTCGAGGGGGTCTCAGACTGTGGCATTGCCGGAAGAAAACTGTATGTCGCAGAAGGCAATGTGGCCAAGTTCCTCGCTGGCGAAGCCACACCCGGACACCTGTCCATTTGGGACATCACCTCTCCTGAATCACCAACCCTCATTCGCCGGCTATCCGCAGGCTCGGGGTTTCCTGATGACTTCGCCAACGCACACAGCATCGGCATTCCCCTGGATGGGTCGAGCGTCTTCGTCGAGTCCTTCTCGAGCCACTACTTAATTCAAGTGGACCCCACGACAAACGAGGTGGTCAGAACGTATGGCAAAGCGGATGGCCTCGACACCCCGCACGGGATTTACGTGCAGCCCTGATCGCAAGACAACCACTCCACCCGGTCCAACATCGCCTTCAGGTCCGCTGGCTCGGTCAGCGGATTCATCAAGGTGCACCTCAACCACACCTCGCCATTGAATCGGGTCATCACGATGTAGTGGGGACCGCCTTCCAACAACGCCTTCCGCACGTCTTCCACATGGCGGTTGACCCTCTCCACTGATTCGTTGGTCAACGATGGAGGGGTGTGGCGGAAACAGACGATGTTGGCTTCAGGCCGCATGGCCAATTCGAAATCCGGCCGTTGCTCCACCTGATCGGCCAGTTCCCGGCCCAGATCGAACAGTCGGTCCACCAGGTGCCCCCAGATCTCGGCGCCATACTCCTCGAGAACAGCCGCCACTCGGGTGCTCAGCATCCGCTTGGTGCATTCGAAGGTCCGCTTGCCGAAGTTCCACCACTCGGGTTCCTCGGCGTCGCTCCAGAGGTACTCCGCCGCCTGTGTGAACGGCAGGAAACTGTGGTCGTGTCGACCATAGAAAAGCCCGGTGCACAAAGCCGGCACCCCCATGATTTTGTGGAAATCCATCGCCACACTGTGCGCCCGGCCCAAGCCCGACACCAAGTGAGCGTGCCGCTGGCTGAAGACGGCAGGCGCACCATGCGCCCCATCCACATGGAACCACAACCCGTGCTCTTCCGCAAAATCCGCCAGCACGTTCAGGTCATCATAAGCTCCACTGCTTGTGGTGCAAGCACTGCCCACGACAGAGACCACCCGCCGTCCCTTGGCCTCCATGTCACGCAGCGCTTCCATCAACCCTTCCGCCGTGATCTTGTGTCGCGCATCCGTGGCCACCAATCCGACACCTTCGACTCCCCACCCCATGATGCGGACGGCCCGGTCCACACAGTAGTGGGCTTGGTCCGACACCAACACTGCGCCCAATCCATCGTCTCCTTCCGTCCAAGGGTCCGCCTCCGGCCCGGCCTTCCACCGGCGAGCCGCCAGCAACGCCACGAGGTTGGCCAAGGTGCCCCCGTGGCACATCACGCCACCACACCCCTCCGGCAGTCCCATCATGCGGCCGATGCGGGCCATCAGGACCTCCTCCATCGCGGAGTTGGTCGGCCCCATTTCATAAATCGCGCCGCCATTGTTCAGCATGTCGGTCACCATCCCCACCAAGGCCCCATCGGGAAACGGCACGGCCACCTGGTGTCCCATGTATCGCGGGTCCTGAAGCCGGTTGGACCGGTCGACCACGAGCCGCATCAACTCCACCAGGCCCTCGGGCCGGTCGAGCCGGCCTTCCCAGAAGGCGCGCTCCTCCTCGGGCGGCGTCCACGGCATGGACCGCTCGGTCTGTCGGGACTGGGCCTCCCGGAGGTGCCGTTCCATGTCCGAAACAACATCCCGCGCCAACCGACCGAATCGGTCCGGATCGTAGGCCTTTTGAAGGAGAGGGTGCAAGGCGTCCATCGAGGACAAAATTGGCATCAATTCCAAGGAAATCAGAGGGTCAGGGGCACCGGATGGCCACGGTCGCACCGGACGTCCACATTGGGAATTGTGGAAAAACCGTGTATATCCCCGGGTGCTTCGACGGAATTGCTTTTCTTGCGGCCGGAAATCATTTTCAGAAACCTCAAGATGAAGCACATCCTGTCTGCCCTCGCCTTGGTTGCCCTTTTCGCAGTCACGGCCAACGCCCAGAAGCAATTCGGCGGCGAGCACAACATCGAGCTCCAATTCACTCCGCTTGGTGACAGCCCCGTTGACGGCACCACCATCAAGTACCGGAACTTCACGGACGAAGAGTCCGCCTTCCGTCTGAGCCTCACGCTCAACAGCACGAACTCCAAGTCCATCGGCTTCCGCGAGTTCGACTTCAACGGTGTCGGTCGCCCCGAGCCCTACTTCAGCATCATGCCCGACGGCACGATCATCGAAGGCGGCATCCCGGCCATCGCAGGCGCCTACGTGACCTCCGGTGACGACGAGATCCCCAGCCCGGATCTGTACGACACGTTCAGCCAGAGCACCTGGATGATCGCCCCGGGTTACGAGAAGCACTTCGATGCCGGCGGCGACAAGCTCAGCCCGTACATCGGCTTCGAGATCGGCTACGGTGTGACCAGCTCCTCCTTCGAGCAGGAGTTCTGGAGCGCTGACGACGAAAACCAGGTCGGTGACCAGGACCAGTACATCGTCTGGACCCAGACCATCAGCCAGAGCGCCAGCATGTTCAAGCTCGGCCTCGTGACCGGTTTCGACGCCTACCTCACGGACTACCTCTACGTGGGTGCTGAGGCCGGCCTCGGCTTCATGAGCTCCAAAGTCAACGACATGGAGATCGCCGCCACCGACAACGTCGCGTACAACCTCTTCTGGGGCACGCAGAACGCCGTCGACCCGAGCGACCTCACCGAGATGCCCGCTCCCATCCAGGGTAGCGTCGACCTCGTGGGCCACGCCTACAGCGGTCAGCACCCGGCCAACATCAACGACCGTCCCTTCTGGACTGGTACGCAGCAGGGTGGCGCCCTCGGAACCCAGTTCCAGGCCCAGCTCCGCCTCGGCTACCTCTTCCAGTAATCGGAAATCAACCTCATTCGGAAAGCCCCGCCCTCACCGGCGGGGCTTTTCTTTTGCCCTGAAGTTGGAGGGGACATCCCCTCTCATCAACTTGGGCCCATGGCACTGCGCATCGAACTCGACCACGCCAGCCACGTCTGGCGCTCCACAGGCAAAGGCATCGACCTGAGCGTGCCAGTCAATCCCCATTCCGGCCTTCCCCGTGCCTGGTATCGGGGGCCCGCCACGGCCGAGCCCGTTCGATCGGATGGGTGGGTCGGCTCGGTGGCCGAGGGAGGCAGCGTCAACTTCCGGGATGTCACGTTCAATCCCCACGCCCACGGTACCCACACGGAGACCCGAGAGCACGTGCGGGATGAATTCCATCCCATCGACGCCCTCGCCCGCTCTGGCGCCCTCCCGTTCCTTGTGCCGAGCATACTGATCGATGCCCATCCCGAATCATTTGAAGACGACTGGATCGTGCCGCTGAGCGCCTTGGAGCGGCAATCGCAATGGATGCAGACCCATCAGCCCTCGGCCATCATTCTGCGCTGCACCCATGGCGACGTCCAACGGGATTGGAGTCAGACGAATCCACCCTATTTGGAAGCCGGGTTCGCGGAGGAGTTGGTGGCTCTCCACATCCAACATCTGCTCCTCGACCTGCCAAGCGTGGACCGCGAGGTCGATGGGGGCGAATTGAGGGCCCACCACGCCTTTTTTGGGCCCACCTCATCACCCCGTGAGGGCGCCACCATTTCAGAGCTTCTGTGCGTCCCTGAGGGGCTCAAGGCCGGCCCCGGTCTCCTCGCCATGCAGGTGGCCCCCTTCGTTCATGACGCAGCGCCCTCCCGACCCATTTGGTTCCCGGCCACCATCGAGGCCCACAAATGAAAAGGCCCACCCTAATGGGCAGGCCTTTCCGGTCGTGTTGTGAATCGCAGTGAGCGTCAGTTGACGTCCCA
>WTID01000149.1:3652-7897 GCA_011522855.1 Flavobacteriales bacterium | reverse complement strand
CCTGGCCGATGCGGTGCATGACGCAGTCGTCGATGCGCCGGTAGAGCTGGGGCGGACTGAAGGTGCGCCACCCCATTTCTTGGAGCTCCCCGCCGAGCACGAAATACTGGTCGAGGTCGGCGGACACCAGCTCGTCCACCACGTGCTGGCGGAAGTTGAGCAGGGCGATCCACCCATCGCCGTCGGTCACCTCGTCGAACCACTCTTCATAGTAGCAGTCGTCGCTCGAGTGGAAGTTGAGGATGTTTTCCCCGATCAGAATGAAACGTTCGATGCCCTCGGACATGAGGGGCTCGATGACGTTGCGCTTGAGCGTCATGACGTCATTGAACAACGTGTCGTTCCACTCCCCGATGAACTCGAGGATGGCAAACCGCTCCTCGTAATCCGCAAAGAGGATCTTCACGAAGAGGGTGGTGCTCCCCATGTTGTCCCATTGGGGATGGATGAAGTGGTTGTAGATCCGCTCGGTGTAATGCGTCTCGCTGTACACGCGCTCGTGGAAGGGCGAGCGATCGTCCTCACTGGCGATGTAGAAGTTGCGCCAGTTGTAGAAGGGTTCGAGGTCGTGCATGACACGGATCAGTCCGGACCGGCAAAAGTATCGATGGCCTTCCTCACGGAGCCGTGTTCGGTCAGCAGGCGCAGTGCGTGGTCCATGGAGACCCCGCACGCCTCGGCGATCATGCGTGCGCCGCGGTCCACCAGCTTCTCGTTGGCGAGCTGCATGTCCACCATGCGGTTGCCCCGCACCCGTCCACACCGGATCATGACGCCTGTGGAGAGCTGGTTCAGGATGAGCTTCTGCGCGGTGCCGGCCTTGAGGCGGGTGCTGCCGGTGACGAATTCCGGGCCGGTGTCGGCCACGAGCGGCCGGTCTACGGCCTGTGCGAGGGGGCCCTCGGGATGGGAGGTGATGCCAAGGGTCAGAATGCCCTGGTTGCGGGCCCACTCCATGGCGCCGAGGACATAGGGGGTCCGCCCACTGGCGGCGATGCCCACGACGACATCGCCGGGAGAGGCCCGGTGAGATTCGAGGTCACGAACCCCGCCGAGCCGGTCATCCTCCGCACCTTCCACGGCCTTGCGGATGGCCCCGTCCCCTCCGGCAATCAGGCCGATGAAGGTGCCGTTCACCCCGAAGGTGGGCGGGATCTCACTGGCATCGAGGATGCCGAGGCGGCCGCTGGTGCCCGCTCCGAGGTAAAACACGCGTCCGCCTTCGGCCACGCGTTCGGCCACGGCGGCGATGGCTTCGGCAATCGCTGGGCCGAGGGCTTCCACCGCCTCCTGGGCCTCCCGGTCACAGCGGGCCATGGCCGCCGCGATCTCGGCCGGAGCCATCGTCTCGAGGGCGTCCCAAGCACCCGGGCGTTCGGTGGGGGAGAGGTGGTTCGACTCGGACATGTCCCGAAAATCGCACGTCCGGGCCACGGGATGGGGGGCAGGGCCTCCGGAATGCCAACGGCCGCGCCCTGAAAAGGCACGGCCCGGAAAGAAGGAGGGGCGGGACGGCCACCGTGTTTGGTGCCGCTCCGCCCCTCAGGGATCGGGAAAGCGCATCATTATTCTTTGGTCAGAAGATCGAATTCGTTGGTTTCGTCGAGGACGCGGGTGGTGGCGAGGGCCACGCAGCCAAGCGGGGTGTAGGCGCTGGCGCTGCGCTCGGATTCAATGTGCACGATCAGGTCGGTGTCCTGTTCGACGTCGATGGAGATGCGCTCCTGGGCGCCGCGGACCCGGCCTTCGCCGTACACGGTGCCGCGCGTGTCGACCACGCTGTAGGTCACGTTTCCGAGGTCGTTGTGGGTGCTGAGGATGAGGTCAACGGGACCGGATTGGTCGATTTCCAGGACAGTGGCGGCGCTTTCACCACGGCCGATGGTGCCGCTGGTGATCTGGCCGATGATCTGGCCGTCGTCGAGGGTGCTGATCACACGCTGACGGGCAAAGCGTCGGCATTGGGCGTCGGCTTCAAACGTGCCGACCAGAAGGACCAGGATGGAAATGAGGGAGGGGATGTACTTGTTCATGGCAAACGGGGAATGAGGTGAGCAATTCAACACTCCAAATCTGCCGCGCCACTTCGGCAGCTCCGTTGCCCTCCGTCAGAGGGAGAAATGACTTTTGTCAGTGGTTCCTCACACCAGCACGCCGACCTGGCGGATGCTCGCCACCGCCTTGAGCGCGTGCTGGATGCACTTCGAGGTGGTCAAGCGGCTGAAGGAAAACCGGATCGAGGTCCGTCCCTCTTCGTGCAGGCCCAGTGCGGAGAGCACATGGGACGGCTGGGTGCTGCCGCTCGAACAGGCGCTGCCACCGGAACAGGCCACCCCTTCGAGGTCGAGCAGGAAGAGGAGCATGCCGTTCTTCTCGTGCTCGGGGAAATTGACGCTCAGGACCGTGTAGAGGGCGTCTTCCCGGTCACTGCCCGCATTGAATCGGATGCCGGGAACGCTTTCTCTGAGGCCGTCCACCATCTCCTGCTTCAGGGCGCGGATGTGGCGGGCGTGCTCCTCGAGGTCAGCCATGGCGAGGTCAAAGGCGGCGGCGAGGCCCATGATGCCGATGAGGTTTTCGGTCCCGCCCCGCATGGCGCGCTCTTGCGCTCCGCCCATGATGTGGGCACCGATGCGCAGGCCGTCTCGGACGTAGAGGAAGCCGGCACCCTTGGGGCCATGCAGCTTGTGGGCGCTGCAGGCGGCGAAGTCGATGGGCAGGGAGGCCAGATCCAATTCGTAGTGGCCCAGGGTCTGGACCGTGTCCGTGTGGAAGAGGGCGTCATGCCGGTGGCAGCAGTGGCCGATGGCCTCGATGTCCTGCAGGATGCCGACCTCGTTGTTGCCGTGCATGACCGAGACCAGCGTGGGCACGCCGTCAGACAGGATGGCCTCGAGGCGTTCGAGGTCAATCCGGCCGTTGGAATCGAGGTCGAGCAGGCCAAAGGCGAGGTCGTGCTCCCCGGCGAGGTGTTGGGCGGTCGTGAGGACCGCTTTGTGTTCGGTGGCACAGGTCAGGATGCGCCGGCATCCGAGCTGCTCGACGCTCGCATGGAGCGCCATGTTGTCCGCCTCGGTGCCCCCGCTCGTGAAGCACAGGGTTCGGGGTGCCACACCGAGGTGGGTGGCAATGCGCCGGCGCGCCTGCTCGATGGCGGTCTTGGTGCGGCGTCCGAAAGCGTGGGTGGAGGAGGGATTGCCAAAATGATCCCGCATGTAGGGGAGCATGGCATCCACGACTTCCGGGAGCATGGGGGTCGTGGCGGCGTTGTCGAGGTACACGTTCATTGCGTGGGGTCTCTCGGGTGTCAATGCTCTGCAAAGTACGGCATGGGCACCGGGATTCTGGGGAAGTCGGACCGGATCAGGCTCCGGACAGCAGGTCTTTCTTGTAGGTGTCGACCAGATTCAGGGCGGCTTCCGGGCTGGTCGCCTCGGCGTAGACCCGCACGATGGGCTCGGTGTTGGACTTCCGCAGGTGCACCCAGCCTTCGGCCAGATCGAGCTTGACGCCGTCCACGGTCAAGGGCGCGTGGGCGGCCTGTCGGGCGGCGAATCCGTCGAGCAGGGCGTCGACGTCCCAGGCGGGATCGAGGTCGATCTTGGCCTTGACCATCTCGTAGTGCGGATAGGTCGCCCGCAGCGCCGTCATCGTTCCGCCCCGACGGGCCAGCAGGGTGAGCATCAGGGCGATGCCGACAAGCGCATCCCGGCCAGCGTGCAGTTCGGGATAGATGACGCCGCCATTGCCCTCGCCGCCGATGATGGCTCCGGTCTCCCGCATCGCCGCGACGACGTTGACCTCGCCGACCGCACTGGCGGTGTGGGACTGTCCGTACCGCTCCGCCACATCGCGCAGGGCCCGGGTCGAACTCAGGTTGCTGACCACCGGACCGGGCGTGTGGGCCAGGACATGGTCAGCCACCGCCACGAGGGTGTATTCCTCGCCGAACATGGACCCGTCCTCATTGACGAAGGCGAGCCGATCCACGTCCGGATCCACGGTGATGCCCAGGTGGCACCCGTGGTCGACGACGGCGGCGGACAGGGCGGTGAGGTGTTCCGGCCGCGGCTCGGGGTTGTGCGGGAACCGGCCGTGGGGCTCGCAGTAGAGTTCGACGACTTCCATCACACCCAGCGCCTTGAGCAGGGCGGGCACGGCGATGCCGCCCGTGCTGTGGACGGCGTCGACGGCCACCTTGAATCCGGCGGCGGCGATGGCCTCCCGGTCGACGAGGTCGAGGTC
>WTID01000149.1:0-3552 GCA_011522855.1 Flavobacteriales bacterium | reverse complement strand
GTGGAGCGCACGACATCGGGGGGCGTCAGGTTGTCGTGTTCGGCACCGCCGATGGTGCCGCGGAACCCGGAGATGCTGCGGATGAAGGTCATGCCCCGAAAGTACGGTGGGCGGGCCGCCAACGATTACGAAATCCTCAGGGGTTTCCCACGTTTATCGGGTGGCACCGGCCATATTTGTCCAGTCGGGAATCTTTTCTTCCGGGGTGTTCAAAACCCCTGCCTGTGAGACCCCCGATGGCCAAGAGGAGGAAGTAGTTTTAGTGGAGCTGATGCACGACGAGGAACTCAACGATCAGGACGCGCGCGAAATCGCGGGGATCGTGGACCGGTACGAGTCCATGGTGGCGTCCAATGCCTCCACTTTTTTCGACCTCATGGAGCTGGAAGCGCTCATCGAGCACTACCTCCAGCAGGGCCGCCACCGCCAGGCGCGGCAGGTGCTCCACTATGCCGGCAAGATGTATCCGGAGAGCCTGTCCCTCCAGTTGCGCGAGGCCCAGCTCATGGCCGGATCCGGTGATGTGCAGCATGCCATCCCGCGGTTGCGGAACCTCTTGGCTTTCGAGCCCTCCAACGATGAGATCCACCTCACGCTGGCCACGCTCTACTCCCAGACGGACCGTCACCAGGAGGCCATCCACCATTACCGCCAGGCCCTCGACCTCGGGGACCGGGCCTTCCGCGGAGACCTCTACATCGACATCGCCCTCGAATACGAGAACATCGGACTGTGGGAAAAGGCCATCGACGTGCTCCGGGAAGCCCTGAAGGAAAATCCGTCCAACGAGACGGCCCTCCACGAACTCGGCTTCTGCTTCGAGACGGTCGGGCGCCACGCCGAATCGGTGGCGGCGTTCCAGGCCTTCGTGGACGAGCACCCGTACAGCTGCCCCGGATGGTACAACCTCGGCAACGCCCAACAGCGCACCGGGGCGTTCGAAAACGCCATCGCCTCCTATGGATTTGCCCTCGTCATCGATGAGGAGTTCAGCCCGGCCCTCCTCCAGAAGGCCGCGGCCCTGACCATGATGGAGGATTACCAGCAGGCGCTGGAATGCTACCGCGAGTCCATCCTCATGGATGCCCCCCAAGCCAACACGTACACCCTGATGGGGGAGTGCATGGAGCGCATGGGCAAGCTCAATGAGGCGACCGACTACTACTACTGTGCCCTCGAGCTCGACGGGGACTTCGCCGACGCCCACGTGGGCCTCGGGGTCGTGGCTGAGATGCGCGAGGACTACGCCGCCAGCCTGAAGTGCTTCGAGAAGGCCATGGCCCTCGAGCCGGAAAACGTGGAGTACCACCTCCTGCTCGGCGGCATCCTTCGGAAGATCGGCATGCACGATGAGGCGGCCCTGATCTACGCCAATGCCCTCCGGCTGGAGCCGGACAACCTCGAGACCTTCATCGAGGCGGCGGCCAATCTGCAGGCGGACGAGCGCCACGAGGAGGCCCTCGACATCCTGCACGGGGTGCCGGAGGTGTCCCGCGTCGATCCGCTCGTGATCTGCCGGAGCTTCCTCAGCCTGTACTGCCTCGGACGGCGCCAGGCCGCCTTCAGTCTGCTGGATGCGGCCCTCGATTCCACGCCCGACCTGTGCGCGGTGCTGCTCAGCACCTTTCCCGCCATCGAACAGGACCCCGACTTTGCCTTGCGGGTCCTGAACGCCCCCAAGAACCAATGAACTTTCCATTGCCCCACCTGCCCGAGCGCACCCGCGCTCCGCGTACCCATGGCCTGACCATGGTGATGGACAAGGGCCTCAGCCTCCGGCAGGCCGAGGACCTGATCGCCGTGGCCGATGACCGCGTCGATTTCCTGAAGCTCGGCTTCGGCACGAGCCTCTTCACGCCTGACCTGAAGGAGAAGGTCAAGCTGTACCGTGACGCCGGGATGAACGTCTATTGCGGTGGCACATTGTTCGAGGCCTTTCTCGTCCGCAATTGCCTCGACGACTATTTGAAGTTCATCGATTCCATGGGCATCGGCTGTCTCGAGATCAGCGATGGCTCCATGGTCATCGAGCACGGCTACAAGTGCGAGTTGATCCAGCGGCTCTCCAAGGACTTTACGGTCCTGTCCGAGGTCGGGTCGAAGGAGGAGGGCATCCTCATTTCCCCGGCCAAGTGGATCAAGATGATGCGCAACGAGCTCGACGCCGGATCCGTGAAGGTGATTGCCGAGGCCCGGGAAAGCGGCACCGTCGGCATCTACCGCCCCAACGGCTCCGCCCACACCCAGCTCATCCGCCGCATCCTGGCCAACGTGGACCTCGAAGACATCCTCTGGGAAGCGCCCAAGAAGCCGCAGCAGGTGTGGTTCATCAAGGAGTTCGGGACCAATGTCAACCTCGGCAACATCGCCCCGAACGACCTGATTCCGTTGGAGTGCCTGCGCGTGGGGCTCCGTGGCGACACCTTCTTCCATTTCCTTCCGGACGACCTCAAGAAGGGCGTTCAGCCCCAAGTCATCGAGGAGGAATGAAGTCCATCGACGTCCATGAGCTCAAGGCCTGGCGCGAAGAAGGCAAGGCCCACCAGCTGATCGACCTGCGCGAGGATTTCGAGGTCGAGACCGGTCACCTCGGGGGAACCCACATTCGGATGGGCGACATCCTGTCGCGGGCAGAAGAGATTCGCCGCGATGTTCCCGTCATCCTCCAATGCCGTTCGGGCGGCCGTTCTGCCGCGGTACTGACGGCGCTCGAGGAGAAGTTCGGGATGGACAACCTGTACAACCTCGACGGCGGGGCCCAAGCCTGGGCCGACCACATCGACCCGAGCCTCGAGGTCGCCTGATGGAGACGAGGAGCCGGAAGCAATGGTGGGGGCTGGGCCTGCGCGGCATGGCCATGGGCGCCGCGGACCTGGTGCCAGGCGTCAGTGGCGGCACGGTCGCCTTCATCGTCGGCATCTATGAAGAACTCCTGACGACCATCGGAGGCCTCGGCCTCAGCACCGTCCGCGACCTGTTCCGCGACGGGCTGGTCGCCACCTGGCGCCGCTACAACCTCGGTTTCCTGGCCGCCCTCGGAGCCGGCATCGTCACCTCGGTGGCCCTTCTGGCCGGTCTGCTGCACCACCTGCTCGCCGAGCATCCCGTGCTCCTCTGGTCCTTCTTCTTCGGCCTGGTCGCCGCCAGCGTGCCCCTCATGCTCCGCGAAATTCCCCAGTCCGACCGTGGCGACGCAGCCGGCATCGCGCTCTTGGTCGGGGCCGGAATCGCGTGGTGGCTGACGGGCCTGCCGCCCCTCGTCCAGAGCGACGCCCCGCTCTTCCTCTTCGTTTCGGGCGCCATCGCCATCTGCGCGATGATCCTGCCCGGCATCAGCGGGTCCTTCATCCTCGTCTTGCTTGGGGCCTACTCGGCGGTCATCGGGGCGCTCAAGGGGCTCGACCTCGTCCGCATCGCCGCGTTCGCCGGCGGCGCGCTGGGCGGGCTGCTCGGGTTCAGTAAGGGCCTCGGATGGGTCTTCCGTCGTCATCGCGCGCTCGCCCTCGCCTTGCTCAGCGGCTTCCTCGTCGGCTCCTTGCGCAAGCTCTGGCC
>WTID01000279.1:2295-7921 GCA_011522855.1 Flavobacteriales bacterium | reverse complement strand
AGGAAAAGTTCCTTGTCCTGACCTCCTGGGTGGCGTCCGAGGGCAAGCTCAAGGCTCCCTACGACAAGCTGTTTGAATCCGTGGCTTCCACGCCCATGGACGATCGTGGGCGCAAGCCGCGCCGTCCTGCAACCGCTGCGAAGCCGGCCGCCAAGAAGGCCGCACCCGCCCGGAAGGCAGCCGCGAAGCCTGCAGCCAAGAAGGCGGCTCCTGCTCGCAAGGCAGCATCCAAGCCTGCGGCCAAAAAGGCGGCTCCGGCTCGCAAGGCGGCGGCCAAGCCTGTTGCGAAGAAGGCGGCTCCGGCCCGCAAGGCAGCATCCAAGCCGGCGGCTAAGAAGGCGACTCCCGCTCGCAAGGCTGCATCCAAGCCTGCGGCCAAGAAGTCGGCACCGGCTCGCAAAGCGGCGTCCAAGCCTGCTGCGAAGAAGGCGGCTCCGGCTCGCAAGGCAGCGGCCAAGCCTGCTGCGAAGAAGGCGGCTCCTGCTCGGAAGGCGGCGGCCAAGCCTGCTGCGAAGAAGGCGACTCCTGCTCGCAAGCCCAGAGCCAAGAAGAGCTGAGAAGGCAAATCAAGACCACGGAAAAGGGCGCCCATCGGCGCCCTTTTCATTTTCATTGGAATTCCTCCTGGCCTCAGGCCTGGTGGAACGGATAGCGGTAATCGGTCGGTGGGGACAACGTCTCCTTGATGGTCCGCGGGCTGACCCAGCGGAGCAGGTTGAGGTAGGACCCCGCCTTGTCGTTGGTTCCCGATCCCCGGGCGCCGCCAAACGGCTGTTGGCCCACGACGGCGCCAGTCGGCTTGTCGTTGATGTAGAAGTTGCCAGCGGCATTCTCCAGTGCGCGCATGGCATCGTCAATGGCGTATCGCTCCCGGGCAAAGACGGCGCCGGTCAGGGCATATTCACTGGTGGAATCCACCGTCTGCAGGATGCCGTCGAAATCATCGGCAGGGTAGACGTAAATCGTGACGACCGGCCCGAAGATCTCCTCTTCCATCGTCTTGAAGTGGGCGTCCTTGGCCACGATGACGGTCGGTTCCACGAAGTATCCCACGCTGTCGTCGCAGACGCCGCCACAAAGGATGTCGGCGTCGGGGCTTTGCTTGGCGTAGTCGATGTAGCCTTTGATGTTGTCGAAAGACCGGCGGTTGATCACGGCGCCCACGAAGTTCGTAGGGTCAGCTGGGGAGCCCATTTTGAGCGTGCCCACTTCGGTGGCCAGTTTTTCTTGGATGTCGGGCCACAGGTTGTCGGGGAGGTAGACACGGCTGGCCGCACTGCATTTCTGTCCCTGGAACTCGAAAGAGCCACGAACGATGCCGGCGACCACCTCGTCCACGTCCGCGGAACGGTGTGCCACGATGAAGTCCTTGCCACCGGTCTCGCCCACAATGCGCGGGTAGGTCTTGTACTGGGCAATGTTCTCGCCGATGGTCTTCCAGAGGTGGCGGAAGACGCCGGTGGACCCGGTGAAGTGAAGTCCGGCGAAGTCGGGGTGGGAGAAGACCACGTCGCCGGCGGCGGGACCGTCGACGGTGACCAGGTTGATGACGCCTTGGGGCAAGCCTGCGGCGTGCAGCAGCTCCATGATGACGTGGGCGGAGTAAATCTGGTCATCGGACGGCTTCCACACCACCACGTTCCCCATGAGGGCGGCGGAGATGGGCAGGTTGCCCGCGATGGCCGTGAAGTTGAACGGGGTGATCGCGAAGACGAAGCCTTCCAGCGCGCGGTATTCGAGGCGGTTCCAGAGTCCCGGAGCGCTTTCTGGCTGCTGCGCGTAGATCTCTTGGGCGAAGTGGCAATTGAACCGAAGGAAATCGATGAATTCACAGGCGGCGTCGATTTCGGCCTGATGCAGGTTCTTGCCCTGGGCGAGCATAGTGGACGCATTGATGCGGGTGCGCCAGGGGCCGGCGAGCATCTCGGCGGCACGGAGGAAGATGCTGGCGCGCTGCTCCCATTCGAGGGCGGACCAGGCGGCGCGGGCTTCCAACGCCGCGTCGATGGCCTGCTTCACGTGTTCGGAGGTGCCGAAATGGGCGTGACCGATCACACGCTGATGGTCGTGCGGAGGGGTCAGGGGGCGCTTGTCCTCGGTGAAGACCTTGCGGCCTCCGATCACCATGGGGACGGCCACCGGCTCCTGGTTCAACATCCTGTTGTACTCGGCCAGCTGGGCCTCGCGCTCGGGGCTGCCGGGGCCGTATCCGAGGACGGGTTCATTCTCCGGGTAGGGAACTTGGAAGAAGGCGTTGGGCATGGGAATTCGTTGTGGCGGCAAAGGTAGGGGCGTCCAATGCCCCTGAAAGGGTCAGGTCATTCCTGTTGAAAACCCCCGCCGTTCCTACGCGTTCGTCCCCGTGTGCGCCTCATTTTGCCGTCATGTCGCGCGCGGGAGTTTCGGAGTTGGCCCGGCGGAGTTCAGTTCTCCTTAGGAGTGGACTTCTGTTGTGGTGTGCACTGTCGGCTCCCAACCGTGTCAACGCCCAAGACCCCCAAGGCATTGAAGAGCTCAGGGTCCGCGCTGAGGCGGCGTATGTCGAAGGCCGCCTGCTGGACGCGTTGAGTGATTTCGAGCGGTTGGTCAGCCTCTTTCCCGAAGAGGGGTGCCTCCATGGCCGATTGGCGGGCTGTGCGCTCAAGGAGCCCGGTCGCCTCGCCATGGCCCGGCGGCATCTGCGCATCGCCGTCAAGCAGGGGTGCGCCGATGTCGATCTCGAATTCCATCGGGCTCGGATGGCCCAATTGGAGTACGACTTCGAACGCGCCCGGGACCTGTATGCGGCCTACCTCGCTGCTGCCGGCAAAAAGGGGCGCTTCAAGGCCGAAGCGGAAACGGCAGCCGCGATGTGCGGTGCGGCGGTGTGGGACCCGCATGAAGCCGTGGGTCTAGAGGTGCTGGATCGGTATCCGGCTGACCCGGACGGCGCCTTCCGGTTCTACCGCCCGGAAACGCCTGGGTTGCGTCTCGTCAACACGCCCAAGGCGCTTCGCTCCAAGGCCGATGGCAAGGTGGCCCCGGGCCGCATTGCCTTCCACAATGGCGACACGGTGCTGGTCTACGCCTCACTCGGCAAATCGGGCAAGACCGGGTGGGACCTTTATTCGATTCCACTGACCGGCGGAGAATATGGAGAGGCAGAGCGGTTGTCGGACACCATCAACACGGAGTACGATGAGCGGGGAGCCTATCTGGCGCCGGAGGGCATTCTGTATTTCTCCAGCAACCGTCCCGGCGGCCTCGGCGGTCAGGACATCTATGCGGTGAAGTGGGAGGGTGGTCCCGTCGGGGTGCCCGAACGCCTCCCGTTTCCCATCAATTCCGTCAACGACGATGAGTTTTTCATCCCGGAACCGGACGGTGGAGCGTGGATGTCCTCGAACCGAGCCGCGCGGGAAGGGCGGATTCACGCTTATCGCGTCGCCCTGTCGGCCGCCCCATTCGATGCGGGGTCCGTCAGTTGGATGGCGGACGAGGTGGAATCCTCCGGAATGACCCTGCGTGTCTATGCCCAAGGCGAGGAGGTGGTGACCCGGGCATTGGACGGGGAAGGGGCCGAGCACGAAGCCTTGCCCGTGTTGGACGGGGCGGTTGGATTGCGGATTGTCTTGGAAGGAGAAGGGGGCGACATTGTGTCGGAGGCCTTTGGCTCGAACGATTCGGCGTGGGAATTGCGCAAGCAGGGACGGGGATGGTCTCTGGAGGAGCGAACCGAAGTCGATTGGGCGATGCTGGCCGATTTGCGTGAGGAGGCCGCCGAGCCGGCTGGTTCTGGTGCCTCTGCTCTGGATTCGGAAACGGGCGATGCTCAGCGGGAGGAAGCCGAGGCAGTGCCTGCGTCCTGGGGTCAATGGGTCAATGCGCGTTTGGAGCCGTCGGTGCCTTCAGCAACCGTTCCGACGGCGGAACCTGAATTGGTGGCGATGGAAGTGGGCGAGACCACGTCCGCAGCTCCATCCGATTCCAAGGAAACAATCGAGGCGGTGGCCCGGTCCGGTTCCTCTGCGGAAGTCTCGGAAGGGAATTCCGCTTCCAGTCCGGAATCCGATGGCGCGAGGCCATTGGAGCAAGGAGACATTGAAGTCGTGGAGGCTTCCTCGCCATCGGTCTCACCGGATTTTGCGCCCCGAACGGTCTCCGAGGTGGTGGCGGATGGCGGTGTGCCGACGCCGAAAGAGCGGAGCCGAATGGTGGAGCAGGAACCGCAAGCCTTGGCAGAAGTCTGGAATGAGAAGGCCAGGATGCTCCTCGAGCAGGAGTCCCAATTTTTGGATTCGCCCAGCATGGTGGCGGCGGGGATTCTTTCAGAACAGGTGGAGGCGCTGTCGGAGTGGATTCCGGACGCGGAGCTCATGGCCCCGGAAGTCCGGGATGGGGCTGCTTTGGATGACGTCCGCAACATGATCGAGACCTGGACGACCGCAGTGCAATCGGCCACCAAGGCTTCGTTGGCCGAGGTCGCCGGAGACGCGGCTTTGGCCTACCGTCGAGAGCGCCTGGCCATTCGGGAGATTCAGGCCATGCAAGGCGCAGACCTTTCCGAGGCCATCCAAGCCGCATCCGATTGGCAGACGGCCATAGGAGAAGCCTCGGCCGAACCGGGTGAATCAGGTGAAGGTCTCGCAGAGGATGAGGTTCTCCCGGATGCCCTCGAGCAATGGGCGGCTGGTCTGGCGGATGCGGAAGAGGGGTGGACGCGCAAGGAACGTTCGGGATGGCGGGGAGAATGGCTCAAGCGGCAGCAGCGCCACCTGGAGGTGGTGCGAGATCAATGGGAGGGCCACCTTGAGGAGTTGGCCGCGTTCTCCGAGCCGATTGCCGCTGTTGAAACCGACTCGGAGCCGATGGAGCCTGTCCCGGACATGGAATTCTTGACGGACCCGTTTGGCAACACATCAAGTGAGACCCTGGCCCGTTTTGTTCTGGGCGAGGCCATGAAGGCCGAAGCAGGAGCAGAGGTCGAAACGCGTCCTGAATCGGGAGAGACAAGCGGTCGCTGGATGGAGGGTTGGCAAGCGGCCATCCATGAATCCCGCTCCGTGGAAAGGGCTTGGCAAGAATTGGTCAATCAGAGTGGAGGCAATGGCGTCCCGCTGGTGACCGAGCTGGAGGACTTCGAGGCCATGGAGGCCGGAACGGCGAAGGAGTTGCTGAATCTCAAGGAAGCCATGCTGGACCTCCTGTCGGACATCGTGGAGGGGGAACGGAAGGCTGTCAACGAGGATGTCTGGGATGCTGCTGTTGAAGGAGCGGAGACATCGGGTTCCAACGTGTTGCAAAATGCCCTCGCCAGGCGGTTGGACTGGGAGGACGCTGTGTCCCGCACTCGCACGGCGGCGTCCCAGGCCCGGAAGGCGCGGGGTACAGAGCGGTTTGAAAGCCAACGGGCATGGCATGCGACCCTGATGGAGGAGGCGCGCCTTCTGTCCCTCATGGAATTGGAGGAAGACGCCATTCGTGCTGAATTGGCACGCATCGAAACGGCCAGCTTGGCCACGGTGGAGGCCGATCGAATCGAGGCCGAGCGGGTCGAAGCTGAGCGCATCGAGGCCGAACGGATTGAAGCCGAACGGATTGAGACTGAGCGAATCGAGGCTGAGCGGGTTGAGGCCGAGCGAATCGA
>WTID01000279.1:0-2195 GCA_011522855.1 Flavobacteriales bacterium | reverse complement strand
AACGGATTGAGACTGAGCGAATCGAGGCTGAGCGGGTTGAGGCCGAGCGAATCGAAGCCGAGCGGATCGAGGCCGAGCGGATCGAGGCCGAGCGGATTGAGGCTGAACGGATTGAGGCCGAGCGAATCGAAGCTGAGCAGGCTGCTGGTGTGGAAGACGTGGTGGAGTTGGTTCAGGACGAACTGCCTGCGAGTTGGACTCCCGCCCGTTTGGCCTCGATGTTGGACGACCAGGCGCAAATGGCCGAGCAGGATGAGTTGTCCTTCACTCCGGCCGAAGACCGTCTCCTTCGTTCCTGGCGGGATTGGCGTGAGGCTCAGGCGGCTCTGGAGATTGCGGCATCAGCTCGGCGGAATGTCAGCGCCCGGGAGAAGGATGTGTTTTTCGCAGCCCGGGACGTCCGCAAAGCCATCCAGGAAGTCGATCTCGACGCCATGGAGCGTCGATTGAAGGGAGAGGAAGTCCTGGAGGCTACAATAGAGGTTGTTGCCGAAAGTGAAACGGCAGGCCGGAAGGCAGGGTCAGAAGAAGAGACGCTGGTCGCAGTGAGTTCAGATGCCGTGTCGAATGCGGATCTCGTTCGCGACCGGGTGGAGCGGCAGTATGAGGTGACGCTGCCTGCGGCCGAGGTGGTGGGCGTCGGAGCCCGGACGGGCAGTGGGATTCGATTGCGGCCCATTGAACGGGACGCGTTTGAGCGCGCCATCCTGGCCCGTGCTGCGAATCCGGCAGAAAGCGCCGAACAGGCCGCCGCTGAAGTTTTTGCCGTGTCCGATGGCCGACCGAGACCCGAAGGAATCGAATACAAGGTCCAGGTGGGCGCTTTCAGGAAATCGCTGCCAGCGGCCATCTTCTCGGCCTTTGACCCGATGTGGGCCCAACGCCTCGACAACGGCATCACCCGTTACCTCGCTGGCAGCTTCGACGCCTATGACGCGGCGGTGGTGGCCCGGGATGCCATCAGGGAATTGGGGTACAGCGATGCCTTTGTGGTTCGGTTTGTTGGTGGAGAGCGGGTGCGAGCAGCTCGGCCGGATGCCGACCGTCTGGCGGTGGAGCGCTCGGTTCTCCCCGAGGCGACAAGTCGTCCCGCATCGCAAACGACCGGCAGTGGAGTCGCTGATCCAGGGCCGGGAGCATCGGATGCTCGGACTCCGGAGTCGGCTGCTTCGACCGCCGTTGCGGCCGCGGGTGTGCCTGTTGAAGCTGAAGACATTCCCACGTGGCAAGGGGTGCAGGGACGGGTGTACAGTGTGCAGGTCGGTGCGTTCCGGGGAGTGCCGGATGCCCGCTCGCTCGAGGTTCTGGGCACCCTCACCCGGGAAGATGCCGGTTCAGATGGTTGGTTGAGGCTGTTTTCAGGGCGGTTCGCCAGTGAATCGGATGCCATTGAGCATCGCGATGAGCTGAGGGCGAAGGGCCGTGCGGACGCCTTTGTCGTGGTCTACATCAATGGCCGGCGCACCCCGCTGTCCCAAGCGCGCACTACGGCCGTTGCGGGAATTTCCGGGGTGGGGCAACCAGAGGAAAGCCGGCCCCGTCCCGCGCAGCCGGTGGAGCCGGAAGCTGTGCCCGTCGAGTCCGGATGGCGGGTGGAATTGGGCCGATTCAGCAGCACCATTCCCGTCCGCTTGGCCAACGCCATCCTCGACGCTCCCCTTGATTGGGAAATCCGATCCGAACGCCGTGGGACGGAAACGGTCTATTTGACTCGGTTGACGTTGGATCAGGCAGAGGCCGAGCAATGGTTGGCGGAATCCCGACGGTCTGGATTCAGCTCGGCCAGGCTGCTCGAGCAGACCAATTGATTCGGAATTGGCGGTTGGCGCGGTAATGCGCTCCGTTTGTCCTATTTTTGCGGCCCTTTTGGGGCGAGCGCCATCTGCCCCTTGTTCCATCCACTCCGATTGAAAGGCGCTTCACTCGGATACAAGAGACCCTTCGAGTCATGATGACCGAAGAAAACAACAAGCCTGAGGATCAGGCAAATGCATCCAACGATGCCGCTGCGGACCAGCCGCAGGAGGCCCAAGAGGCAACCACGCCCGAGGCCACTGAAGAAGTAGAAACCCCTGCTGAGGAAGCCCCTGCTGAGGAGGCTCCGGCTGCTGAGGAAGCTCCCGCCGAGGAGGCCCCGGCCGCTGAGGAAGCCCCTGCTGAGGAGGCTCCGGCTGCTGAGGAAGCTCCCGCCGAGG
>WTID01000287.1:6226-7971 GCA_011522855.1 Flavobacteriales bacterium | reverse complement strand
AAGGGGTTCAAGAAGGACGGCCAGGGCTTCAAGGGCGGCACCTCCGCCGGCGGCTTCAAGAAGCCGTTCAAGAAGGGCGGTTACAAGAAGGACGGGTACAAGAAAGACGGCTACAAGAAGGGAGGCTACCAGAAGGGCAAGCCCGGCGGCTACAAGAAGAAGCCCGTCTGGGATGACGATGGGTTTGCCGCACAATCCGGTGACGGCGAATGGACGCCGCGCGAAGGCAGTGGCGGCTACCGCAAGAGCTACAGCGGCGGCGCCAAGAAGGGCGGCTACAAGAAGGGCAAGCCCGGGGGCTTCAAGAAAGGCCCGGGCGGCCCCAAGAAGGGCGGCTACAAGAAGCGCTGGTGATCCTCGAGCGACGCGGCCGGACCGGCGTCAGGGAAGCAGCCGCTTTGAGTTGGAGTAGTAATGGACCTGTCCGTCGAGGACGAAGTACCACTCTTCGATAAAGGCCGTCTCCACAGTGTCTCCGTTCAGGGTGCCGACCTCATCGAACCCGGCATGGACCCAGTCCCCGGGATCGTCCTGGTCGTCGTCCACGGCGAAGGCCCAGCTCATCGTCCAGGAATAGTCGAGGGAGTCCTTGGCCAGCTTGGCGGCGAAGGCATCGAACCCTTGGAATTGGTCCCCGTCATTCCACTCGTAGCGGCACGTGTCGGAATAGAACCGGCGCATGGCCTCGAGGTCGAGCTTGGCCCATTCGACATCGATGGCCTTCACGAGATCCACGGAGGATTCGCTGCCCATGGTCACGGGCTTGCCGGTCGGCGCGAAGCCGTTGGCGCAAACAGGAGATTCGGAAACGGGGGCCGGGGTGCAGGCCACGAGCAGGGTGGCCGCAAGGCAGACGGTGGAAAGGAGTCTCATGCCCGCAAGCTACATGGAGGATGCCAGGATGCGGGATGAAGGCCTTTTGATTGCCAACAGGTTGCATGTTGAGACTGTCAGAAAATAAGAAGGATTGAGTCAGAATATTCTTACCTTTTCATCATGCAAATCAACTTGACCCGCACCACGGCCATGCTCTGTGCATGCCTGATGGTCACCGCTTGCAACCGCGATGAACCCGGTTGTACAGATCCCACCGCGCTCAACTACGACGCCGAAGCCACGACCGACGACGGCAGCTGCACCTACGACACCACCGGAGGCGGTGGGGAAGGCGGGGGCATCCAGACGGCAGAATGCGTGGATTCCGTCTCCATGGATGGGTACGACTATGCCGTGGTGGCGGTCGGCTCCCAGTGCTGGTTTGCCGAAAATCTCCGCACGACGGTCTTCCAGGACAGCACCGAGATCCCGCTCGCACAGGGCAGCACCTTTCCCAATCTGACCTCCCCGGCACGGACCCAATACAACAACAGCTCCGCCTTTGTGGACGATCGGGGCTACCTCTACAATGGGCACGCGGCAGCCGATGAGGCGCACGGCGGCATTTGTCCGAGCGGGTGGCATGTGCCGACCGAGATGGATTGGATGACGATGGAGACGTTCCTCGTGGCCGAGGGCCACGCGACGACGATGGGGGATGTCCTGAAGTCCACTTCCGGCTGGAATGCCAATGGCAACGGCAGCGACCTCTATGGATTCAATGCCAAGCCCGCCGGCATCTGCTGGCCGGACGGCAACTTCTACAACATCAACAATTACCTCAACCTGTCCAGCTCGACCTGGAACACGAATTCGACCGCCATGTGGCTCCGCACCATCGGATACGATGGAGACCAGATGGTCCGCCA
>WTID01000287.1:0-6126 GCA_011522855.1 Flavobacteriales bacterium | reverse complement strand
AAAGCCGGTCCGATTGGGCCGGCTTTTTCATGGGGCATTGCGGAGTTCGCCGTCTTCGGGAATTGTGTCGTATCTTACAGTATGCTCTACCCGGGATTCGGCTTCTTTTATTTTGATCACTGCTGACCCGGGACAGGCAACACCATATTGATTGATGAGCCCGTCCAAGACGGGCCTTTTTTTTGTGCGAAGGCAATGAAAGTTGGAATCCAGGGTGTCCGGGGGGCATTCCATGAGGAGGCTGCCCTGCGGTGGTTCGGAAAGGACGTGGAGCCCTGTCCGGCGCATGATTTCCCCGAGCTTGTCCGCGGCTTGGCGGATGGCACCTTCGACCGGGCCGTGATGGCGGTGGAGAACACCCTGTCGGGGTCCATTTTGCCCAACTTCCGGCTGCTCTCCGAGCGCGACATTTCCATCATCGGAGAGGTGCGCATGCCGGTCAAACAGAACCTCGGTGTCCTGCCCGGCGTCCGCCTCGACGACCTTGAGGAGGTGCGCTCCCACTACATGGCACTGAACCAATGCCGCGGGTATTTCCGGGGCCATCCCAGCATCCGGCTCGTCAACGAGACCGACACGGCCCTCGTCGCCCGGCAGATCGCCGAGCACCGCTGGGACCGCATCGGATGCGTGGCCAGCATGCGGGCGATGGAGCTCTACGGACTGGAGTGCCTCGCCGAAGACATCGCCGACGACCCGTCCAACCTCACGCGCTTCATGGTCCTGACGCCCCACCGCAGCGAGGCCCTGCCCGAGGCGGGCGACCTCGCGACGATCACACTGATTCTGCCGCACAAGCGGGGGAGCCTGAACGGGGCGTTGACCTGCCTCATGGACCACGGCATTTCACTCTCCAAGGTGGAGTCGATGGTCATCCCGGGCCGGCCCTACGAGTACGAGTTTGTGATGGACCTCGAGGCGCCGGAGACCGAGCGCCTGCACGCCGGCATCGCGGCCCTGCGGGGCCATGCCGATCGGCTCGTCACCCTCGGCCTCTACGGCCGGGACCGAACCTGCGACGCATGAGCCGGGACGTCCACATATCGGAACGGGCCGCCGGACTGACCGCGTACTACTTCGCGGGCAAGCTGGCGGAGATCCGCCGGCGCGTCGCCGAGGGGCAGGACATCGTGAACCTCGGTGTGGGCAGCCCCGACCTGGCGCCCGCCGATGGCGTCCTCGACGCTGTGCGCCGCGGGGCGGGGGAGGAGGGCGCCTTCCGCTACCAACCCTACCGGGGCATTCCGGCGCTCACCGCGGCCATGGCCGACCACCTGCGCCGCGACTTCGGCGTGGAGGTGCCGGTGGGGGGCATCGTCCCGCTGCTCGGCAGCAAGGAGGCCTGCGGCTTCCTCTCGCTCGCCCACCTCGATCCGGGCGATGCGGCCCTCGTGCCCGATCCGGGCTACCCGACCTACACCTCGGCCACCCGCCTGGCCGGCGGCCACCCCGTGCCCTACGCCCTGACCGAGGCCAACGGCCACCACCCCGAGCCCGCCGCACTCGAGGCCCTCGCCGCCGAGGCGGATGCGCAGGGCCATCCCGTTCGTCTCCTGTGGCTGAACTACCCCCACATGCCGACCGGCGAGGCGCCGGATCCCGCCCGCCTCACTGCCGTTCTCGAGTGGGCCAAGACGCGCGGCATCCTCGTCGTCCACGACAATCCCTATGCGCGCATCCTGAATGCGGGCACCCCATTCAGCCTGCTGTCTCTCCCTGGCGCAGAAGGGGCGGTGGAGCTGCATTCGCTCAGCAAGGGCCACCGCATGGCGGGCGCCCGAATCGGCTTCGCCGTGGGCACATCGGAGGCCGTTGCGCCGATGTTCCGCATCGCCAGCCAGTTCGCCTCGGGCATGTGGCGACCGCTGCAGGACGCCGCGGTCGAAGCCCTGACGCACAGCGACGGAATCGAGGAAGCGAACGCCGAATACGCCGCCCGCCAGGCGGCTGGCCGCGCCCTCCTCGAGGCCCTCGGCTGCACCGTCCGCCCGGGCCAGGTCGGGATGTTCCTGTGGGCGCGTGTGCCCGACGGGTGGACGGGCGACACCCTCTCCGACGCCCTGCTCGACCGGGCGCACGTCTTCCTCACGCCTGGCCAGGTCTTCGGCCGCCAGGGCGACTTGCACCTCCGCCTGTCCTTGTGCACACCCCTCGACCGCATTCGGGAGGCGCACCAACGCATTGAATCCTTAGCATTGACCCCGTCATGAAAGACGACACCCTCCTCATCGCCGGCCCCTGCAGCGCCGAATCCCGGGAACAGGTCCTCGCCACCGCCGAAGGCCTCTCACGCCGAAAGGTGGATTATTTCCGTGCGGGCATCTGGAAGCCCCGGACCCAGCCCGGCTCCTTTGAGGGCGTGGGCCGAACCGGCCTGCCGTGGCTCAAGGAAGTCAAGGAGACATACGGCATGAAGACCTGCATCGAGGTGGCCGATGAGGTCCACGTGGTCGAAGCGCTGAAGGCCGGAATCGACATGCTGTGGATCGGGGCGCGCACCTCGTCCAACCCGTTCCAGGTTCAGCGGCTCGCGGACTGCCTCGCCGGGACCGACATCCCGGTGGCGGTCAAGAACCCGATGAACCCGGACCTCGCCCTCTGGTCGGGCGCCATCGAGCGCCTGGCCCGCAGCGGAATCCAGAACCTCATGGCCATCCACCGCGGCTTCGCGGTCTACGGCCAGAAGTTTTACCGCAACGCACCGCTCTGGCAGATTCCCATCGACTTCCGCAACGCCCACCCGGAAATCCCGCTCATCAACGACCCCAGCCACATCTGCGGCCGGCGCGACATCCTCGCCGAGGTCGCCCAGATGGCGATGGACCTCGCCTTCGATGGGCTCATGATCGAGACGCACCCGGATCCGGATGTGGCCTGGACGGATGCCGCCCAGCAGCTCACGCCGGATGCCCTCCATGCCCTCTTGGACGGGCTGGTGATTCGGGAGGAAGGGGCCGACTACGACGCCCTCGACTCCCTCCGTCAGGAGATCAACATGGTGGACGACGCCATCATCGAGCTCTTCGCCCGCCGCATGGGCATCAGCGCCAGCATCGGGGAGGCGAAGAAGCAGCGCGGCATGACCATCCTGCAAAACAAGCGGTGGCGCGACGTGCTCGAGAAGAACCTCGCGAAGGGGCGGGAGCACGGCATCGACGAGGGCTTCCTGGCCGACGTCTACCGGGCCGTCCACCAGGCATCCATCCGCATCCAGAAGGACACCATGAAGAAGTGACGGCCCTCTGCCGCCACCGAGGGGGCCGATGAGCGAACTTTCGCGCATGGTCCGCCACACCCTCCTGCTCCTCCTCGTCCTTGTGGCCGGGCTCCCCGCCGTTGGGCAGGAGGACAGCGAGCGCAAGAACGTCATCCGGCGCTACCTGGAGAGCATGCTCGGCGACGGGCAGGATCCCGCGGCGCCGAAGCTGATCAATTACCCCACCATCGCCTACGCCCCGGAGACGAGCTGGGAGATCGGGGTGTCCAGCCTCTACGTCTACTCGGCCAACCGCGACCTGAGCAACCGCCTCAGCGAGCTCAAGGCGTTCACCTTCGTGACGCTTGAGGAGCAATACGGCGTCTGGCTGGACCACGCGGTCTACACCGACCAGAACGAGTGGTTCATCTACGGCCGGGCGCGTTACCAGAGCTTCCCCCTGTTCTACTACGGCATCGGCCGCGACGCCCCGTCGGAGGTCCAAAGCGTGATCGACGGCGAGTACATCCTGCTGCGGGAGCGCATCCTGCGGGAAACGCTGCCGTCCCTCTACGTCGGCCTCGAGCTCGATTACCAGGGGCTGAACCGCATCGACTACGTCGACTCCGCCCCGGGCTTCACGCCGCCGGCCATCGGGACCAACGGGTCGCGCAACCTGGGCCTCGGCCTCGGCGTGCTCCACAACGACATCCACAACGCGATGAACCCCCGCGAGGGCCTCTACAGCGAGTGGGCCTTCCTGCGCTACGGGGCCGGGCGGGGCAGCGAATTCAGCTTCACCTCGTACATCGTCGACAACCGGATCTACCGGCCGGTCAAGGAGAACACCGTCCTCGCCGCGCAGCTCTACGGACAGTTCACGTCGGGCGAAGCCCCATTCAACATGCTGTCCCTGATGGGCGGGGAGAGCCTGATGCGCGGCTACTACCTCGGCCGCTACCGCGACCAGAACCTCCTCGCCGCCCAGGTCGAATACCGCATCCTGCCGTTCTCCTTCTCCAAGCGCATCGGTGCCAGCGCCTTCCTCGCCGCCGGCCAGGTCTACGGCGACGACCACCCGTTCTCCTGGCAGCAGTTCCTGCCCACGGGCGGGGCCGGCCTCCGCTTCCTGATCTTCCCCGAGAAGGACATCTACACGCGCCTGGACGTCGCCTACACCCGCGAGGGCCGCGGCGTCTACTTCTTCATCGGCGAGGCCTTCTGACCCACCCAACACCCTCCTGTGTGTCTTTCTCCGCCCTTCATGGCGGTCATTGGCCCATGCGGCCGTAGGTTCGCAGCATATTCAGAACACATGCCCCAAGGAACGGTCAAGTTTTTCAACGACGACAAAGGCTACGGCTTCATCACTCCCGATGAGGGAGGCAAGGACATCTTCGTCCACATCAAATCTTGCAACGGCGACATCGCCGAAAACGACGTGGTCTCTTACGAAGTAGAAGAGACACCCAAAGGCCTCAGCGCCACCAAGGTGTCGGTCGTCTGATCGCCCCCACAACAACGCATCGAAAAGGCCGGGTCACCCCGGCCTTTTTCATTCTGCATAATCCCGGTCCCTCAATCCTTGATGCAGCGCACGGAGAATCCGTGTGGTTTGTCCTCAAGAAATCGGTCCATGCCTGAGTTGGACGCGACGAGGCGCCGGTACCAGACATTGCCTCCCTCGGGGGACGAACTCCAGAAATAGCCATAGCTACCCGCCGATTTGAAAGAACCGCTAATGTCCTCGCGATAGCCACCTGAGTAGGCTGAAAACCCCACGTCATTTGTGCCGTTGCCACCGCCACTCCAACCGGAAGTTGATTTCAAGACAGTTCCTTCATTGCCCGTAAACCCTAGCAATGAGATGAAATCCTGCAGGCTGGTCCACTCCACATCCTCGGGGACATGCCAACTCGGAGGACAAAGCCCTCGAGAATCGTCAACAGCATACCAGTTGTAGAGTCGTCCATGCAACGTCAAGGACTGCAGGTCATCGCACGGATCGATGTCCGGGTGGTATTGAGTGCACGTGCTGTTGCCTTCGCCGTACACGGCGAAGGCACCGTCATTGGCTGAGGCCCACTCTGCATCCGTCAATCCTGCAGGAATCGGGTCGCCGTTGGCGTAAAGTGAGGTCCGCAGGTTTTCCGCGAACCAACACTGGTCCCCGATGAGGACGGTAGCGTAGTCGTAGTCCCAGTAGGTGACGGGGTCGCCGCAAGCCCAGGTTGTGTCGGTGTCCGGCCACTCAGGGATGGGTGGACAGGTGCCAAACGTGGCGAGGAGATTGAGAACGTCGCCGGCGGTCACGCAGCCGTCGAAGTCGGTGTCAGTCGGAACCGCGATGATGCACTCCTCATTGACCGGATCCCAAATGGTGCCTTCGCCGCAGGATGGAGCGCATGCAATGGGCTCAATGTAGATGGTGTCAGCAATGGAAATGCACTGTGCAAGTGTGCTGTCCCATGCGGTGCCTTCGCCGCAATACAGACAGCCGTATTCGCAGGAACCGTTGTCTGCGGTGGCTGATGAATCATAGTTGCAGGCAGTCGGGTCTGTGCACCCTGAAATTGGAGTCGCCCCCAAGGCGATACAGAGCACTTCTTCGTCACTCAAAGCGCGGTCGTAGTAGCCCACATCTTCCAATCGTCCACTGAACAAGTACCAATGCCCGTTGGACATGTGCAGTTGACCGATGGTCAGATCACTGGATGAGAGGGGCAATTGGGCGTCGGGGCCCAAATCGAGACTTCCTGCCAAAACACCGTTGATGTAGTGACGGATGTATTGTCCATCGAAGGTGGATCCAACATGGGTCCATTGCTGGTAGGGGATGGAGCCCAACGTGAGAATGCCGTTTCCGTCAATCTGTGTTTTTAGTGTGCCCTCATAGTCGGCTTGGAACCTGAATACGCTCTGACCATTTC
>WTID01000135.1 GCA_011522855.1 Flavobacteriales bacterium | reverse complement strand
CGGGTACCATAGCTCAGGTGGTAGAGCAATGGATTGAAAATCCATGTGTCCCTGGTTCGAATCCAGGTGGTACCACATCCAACAAGCGGGCTGACTCCAGTCCGCTTGTTTCTTTTCTGCCCCAACCTCCGCATGACCACGCCCCAACTGGACCCGCAACTTCACCACGTGCTCGACTGGATTGACCGCACCCGGCCCAACCGGCTTGCCGTCATCATGGACCCGAACACCGAGAAGCACTGCCTGCCGGTGGTGTCCCCCCTGTTGCCGCCCCACACTGACTTTCTCCGACTCTCCGAAGCCGGGGAAGGAGTCAAGCGGATCGAACACGCCCATGCGTTGTGGAGCAGCCTCGATGAGGCTGGATACGACCGGAACAGCGCCATCATCGGGTTGGGGGGCGGCACCGTGACCGACCTCTCCGCCTTCGTGGCCAGCACCTACTTGCGGGGCGTGGACTTCTGGCTCATCCCCACCACACTCCTCGCCATGGTCGATGCCGCAGCCGGTGGCAAGACGGGCATCAACCTCGGTGGCGCGAAGAACCGCATCGGCACGTTTGCCCACCCCACCGGCATCAGCTTGTGTCCGGAGTTTCTCGCCACCCTGCCGCAGCGTCAGCTCCTCTCGGGCCTGGCTGAACACGTGAAGCACATCCTGCTCGCCCATTCGTTGCCTGAATGGCCACAGCGCATGGAGGCCCTGCCTGCGCTCGACGGTCCCATTGAGCCCGAGGACTTCGCCGAGCTCATCCGACAATCAGTGGACATCAAAGAAGGCATTGTCCGTCAGGATGTGGAGGAGACCAACGGCATCCGCAAGCAGCTCAACCTCGGCCACACGGCCGGCCACGCCATCGAGTCATGGGCCATGGCCGAAGGACTCGAGCTGCTTCACGGCGAGGCGGTTGCATGGGGACTCGGCGTCGAGCTGGCCATCAGCGCCGGACGCATGGCACCGGACGCCCCCGCCGCTGCTGCGATGTTGGCGCTGCGCTCGACGTTGGAGACGCAGTTCCCCTGTCCGGTTTCTGTTCCCCCGCCGGAGGCATTGTGGGCGTGGGCGAGGATGGACAAGAAAAACGACGCCGAGGCGGTCCGCATGGTGCTGCTCTCGGAAAACGGCGATCCGCTTGTGGACCAAGCGGTCTCCCTGGAGGAATTCAGTGCCGCCTGTGGAGCGTGAACATGCCGGTCGGCCTGAGCGTCCTTGCGTAATTTCGAGCCATGGAGGTGAACATCGGTGATGTGGCAGCCCTGCTGGACGGTCGTCTGGAAGGCGACACGGGCATTGCCCTGACCGGCTTTGCCGGCATCGAGGAGGCTGGCTCGGGCCAATTGACCTTCCTGGCCAACCCGGCCTACGAACCCCACTTATATACGACGTGTGCTTCGGCCGTGCTCGTGGCGGACGATCTCCGACTGAGTGGGGCGCTGCAACCGGGCACGGCCCTGATTCGGGTGAACGACCCCTATGCGGCCATGGCCAAGCTCATGCAGACGTTCTCGCCCCCTTCGGAGGAGCGGAATGGCTTGGGGACCATTGACCCCAGTGCCGTCGTCCATTCGGAGGCCCGCATCGAAGCCGGCGTCACCATCGGGGCCCTCTGCCACATCGGGGCGGGTGCCTCCATCGGCTCCGGCTGCATCATTGAATCCGGTGCCATTGTGGGACGGGATGTCCAGATCGGGAAAGGCAGCCGCATCGGCCCCCGCTGCGTAATCGGACCGGACACCGTGATCGGCCAAGACTGCATCCTCCAGGCCGGCGCCATCGTGGGCGCCGATGGCTTCGGGTTTGCCCCGACGGACGCTGGATACGAAAAGGTGCCGCAGCTCGGCAATGTCGTCCTCGGCGACGGATGCGAGATTGGAGCCGGCACCACCATCGACCGCGCCACGCTGGGCTCCACCGTCCTCGGCCGGGGGGTCAAACTCGACAACCTCATCCAGGTCGCCCACAACGTGCGCATCGGAGACCACACCGTCATCGCCGCCCAGACCGGCATCGCGGGATCCACGGAAATCGGAGCGCGCTGCATGATCGGCGGGCAGGTTGGCATCAACGGCCACATCCGCATCGCCGACGGCAGCAAGATTGCCGCAAAGAGCGGCGTCACCGCCAGTGTCCTCGAACCCGACCAGGTCCTCCAGGGCAATCCCGCCCGGCCCATCCGGGAACACCAGAAGACGCAGGTTGCCCTGCGCCGGATCATCCGCGAATTCGAAAACAAGAACGCCTGAACCATGTCCGACTCCTCTTCCTCCGGCCTCCATGGCCCCGCGGTCCGCAGTGAGCGCCAGCACACCCTCGGGGCGAGCTTCTCGCTCGAAGGCATTGGCCTGCACACCGGAGAGATGACCCAGCTGACCGTGCACCCGGCCGATGCGGACCACGGCTATGTCTTCCAACGCATGGACCTCGACGGGGCGCCTCGCGTGCCGGCAGATTGCGATCTCGTCGTGGAAACCCGTCGCGGCACCACCCTCGAAAAGGACGGCGCTCGGGTCCACACCACGGAACACCTGCTTGCCGCCCTGCACGGGTGCGGCATCGACAACGCCCTCATCGAGATGAACGGCCCCGAGGTCCCCATCCTCGATGGCAGCAGCTGGCCCTTCGTGGCCCACATTGAAGAGGTCGGCACCGTGGAACAGGAAGCCGACCGGCATTTCATCACCCTGACCGAGCCCATCACCCACCGCTCGGAGGACGGGGTCGAGATGCTCGCCGTGCCCCCGGTGCAGGATGAATTCCGCCTCACGGTGATGGTCGACTACGGCAGCCCGGTCCTCGGCACGCAGCATGCCAGCATGCGCCACCTGGGACATTTCGTCTCCGACATCAGCCGCTGCCGGACGTTCGTCTTCCTCAAGGAGGTCAAGGCGCTGCTCGAGCAGGGATTGATCAAAGGCGGCGACCTGGACAATGCCATCGTGCTGGCCGAGCGCACCTACAGCGAGGAGGAAATCGCCTCCATCGCCAGCTTGGCCGGCAAGGAGGGCCTTGCCGTGGACCCCGGCAAGACCGGCGTGCTCAACAACACGACCCTTCAGCATGCCAACGAGCCCGCCCGTCACAAACTGCTCGACATCATCGGCGACCTCGCCCTGACCGGATGCTTCATTCGGGGTCACATCCTGGCCGCCCGCCCGGGCCACGCCGGCAACGTGTCCTTCGCCAAGGAACTGAAGAAACTCAGCCAGGCCGCCGACCGAGTGCCCCATTACGACCCGACGGAAGAGCCCCTGTTCGACATCCACGACATCGAGCGGCTCCTTCCCCACCGGTATCCGTTCCTGCTGGTCGACAAAATCCTCTCCCGATCGGAAGACAGCATCGTGGGCCTGAAGAACGTGACCATGAATGAGCCCTTCTTCCAGGGCCATTTCCCCGGCAACCCCGTGATGCCCGGCGTGCTCCAGATTGAGGCCATGGCGCAGGTCGGGGGCATCTTCGCCCTGAGCGGGGTGGACAACCCCGAACAATGGTCGACCTACTTCATGAAGATCGACAACGTCCGCTTCAAGCAGAAGGTCATCCCCGGGGACACTGTGCTCTTCCGCCTCAAGCTCGCCAGCCCCATCCGGCGCGGCCTCGTCCACATGACCGGAGAGGCGTTCGTTGGGGACAAGCTGGTCTCCCAGGCCGAAATGCTCGCCCAGATCATCCAGGACCGCGTCCCCAGCTCCACCTCCGCATGAACACCACCGCACCCACCGGCATTTCGGAGATGGCTGTCGTCCACCCGGACGCCCGCATCGGCGAAGGCGTGACCATCAGCCCCTTCTCGACTGTGGAGGGCGATGTCGAAATCGGACCGGGGACCTGGATCGGCCCCAACGCTACCATCCTCGACGGCGCCCGAATCGGCGCCCACTGCCGCATCTTTCCCGGGGCGGTCATCGGCGGGGTTCCGCAGGACCTGAAGTTCGCCGGCGAGAACACGACGGCGGTCATCGGAGACCACACCACCATCCGGGAATGCTGCACCATCAACCGGGGCACCACGGATCGGATGACCACGCGGGTCGGGTCGCATTGCCTGCTGATGGCCTACACCCACGTGGCCCACGATGCGGTGGTCGGCGACCACTGCGTCCTGGCCAACTGCGCCAACATCGCCGGGCACGTCACCATCGAGGACTGGGTCATCATTGAAGGGGTAGTCGCCGTGCAGCAATTCGTCCGCATCGGCCAGCACGCCTTCGTCGCGGGAGGATCCCTCGTCCGCAAGAACATCCCGCCTTTCGTCAAGGTCGCCCGGGAACCGCTGAGCTACATCGGGGTCAACGCCATCGGACTTCGCCGACGGGGCTTCGCCGACGAGTTCGTCCGCGCCGTGGAGGACATCTACCGGACCCTGTACGTCACCGGCGGCAACATGTCGCAGGCCATCAAGGTGGCCGAAATGGAGCTTCCCATCAGCGACGCCAAGGAAACCATCCTCGACTTCATCCGGGCTTCCGACAAGGGCATCGTCCGCGGCCCCTTCTGAATGCAGCCGGACCGCCCCCTCGCCATTGAGGCCCAAGGAGTGGGCAAACGCCACGGGCGACAGTGGGTGCTTCGCCACCTCGACCTGGACATCTCAGCCGGGAGTTCGATGGTTCTGCTCGGCGCCAACGGCAGCGGAAAGTCCAGCCTGCTCCGCATACTGTGCGGATTCGATGCCCCGAGCGAAGGCGCCGTCGCGTGGCACCGTGGAGACCATGCCCTCACCCGGCAGCATGTACCCGGACACATGGCCTACTGTGCCCCGGACCAGTCGCTCATCCTTGACCTCACGGTTCGGGAACACATCGAGGCCCACCGCCGGTTCCGCGCCAGCCTCCCGGACATGGACACGGATGGTGTCCTGCGCCTCGCCCTCCTAGAAGGCCATCCGGATTCCCGCGTGCGGGACCTGAGCTCCGGCATGCGCCAACGGCTGTCGCTGTCCCTCGCCTTCACGACCGCTTCGGCCGCCCTCTTCCTCGACGAGCCGGTCTCCCATCTGGACCGGGACGGCCGGGCCTGGTACGCGAACCTGCTCGCCGAATGGCGCCGAGGCCGGACCCTCGTGGTCGCCTCGAACCACAACCCGGAGGAGCATCCGGAGGACGCGGAAAGGTTCGAAATCGGAAATTGACCCCCGCAAATGAGCGATTTATAACTGACTGATATTCAGTTAATTATACTCTCTCCTTCTACTTTTTTCAGAAAAATCGAAACCGCATGGAACGGTGAGGCGTAGAGGGGGGCGAATCCACAAATACCTCAAAACATGATTCGCTTCTCTTTCCTCTCGTTTGCCCTTCTCGGCATTCTTTTCTCCAACACGGCCCTCGCCGTCACCCCGCAGGATGACATCCAGTGCAAGGTGGAGCAGGACCAAGTCAACACGGCCATCTTCGTGGAAACCATGGTGTCGCAGACGTACCGTACCTGCGGAAAAGGCACCATCGCCAACCTCGAGGTGATCGCCAACGTGCAGTTCAACGGCGGCACGGTCGACATGGGTGTCATGGACGCCCACATGACGCCGCGTGCCCTGAAGACCTTCACGGCCGACAACTACAACGGCGTGAGCCTGCTCATGGACAACCTGTCCATCCCGGCCCTTCAAGGTGATGAGTTCATCATCATGATCAAGGCCTACAACGGAGCCAGCCTCGTGATGCCGGCAACGGACGACGCGACGAACTTCGTCGGCGAGGTCCGCCTGGGTGGCACCCCCGAGGCCAAGAACCTCAAGTTCACGTCCGGCCTGCGCGGTGCAACGCCCGAGCTCGACGCCGCCAATGAGGGCCGCACCCGCGGCAACGACGGCCAGACGACCGGTGCCCATGCCCGGACCGCTGCCGGCCTCGACCTGAATGTGGAAGGTGACTGTGTGACCGCCCAACGCAACAGCACGGGTGTGCTCAACTTCGAAGGCCAGACCTTCATGCAGCTCTTCTACGCTTGTGACAAGGGCCGGATCGGTGAGATCAAGCTCGCTACCCCGTTTGTCGAGCCGGGCTTCAGCTTTGAGTACGCCCTGATGCGCTTCGACAACAGCATCATCGCCAGCGGCTTCTTCACGAGTGAGGACGTCATCGATGGTGAGCTCCAACTGACCTTCGACAAGGGGGCCGTGCGCAAGGACCAGACCGTCCTGCTCAAGGTGACCTGCCCGCAGGGTGCCCGCCTTGCGGCCCTCGCCAAGGGTGCCAGCGACGCCAGCTTCGGTCGCCTCTACGTGAACGGCCAGTCCATGCAGTACAACCTGGCCATGGCCGTTGGCATCGACGCCGCCGATGCCGCCGACGTGCAGGCTGAGAATGACGGCCGCGACGAGCTCGAGATCGGTGCCTACCCGGTGCCCTTCGGTGAGAGCCTCAGCATCACGATCCGTGGTGTGGTCAAGGCCGGCGCCACCCTCCAGCTCCTGAACCACGTGGGCATGCCCGAGCGTGTGATCTCCCTCGCCGGCGGTCAGCTCGACGCTCCGATCCGGTTCACGGACCTCGATACGCTGCGCCCCGGTCTCTACACCATTCGCCTGATCAACGGCGACAAGGCGTTCAGCAAGCGCATCCTCAAGGGCTGAAGAAATTCCTGACAATCCCAACCGAAAGGGGCTGCTTCCGCAAGGAGGTGGCCCCTTTCCGTTTACGCCGAGCGGTGGGCGGGGCGGAGGAGGTCGAAGACGGTCTTGACCGGAGCAAATGTGCGGGGATCGACCTCCACGAACACCGTGTTCCACCGGCCCATGGCCCCGTTCCACAATCCCGGGTGCTCCAGCCCCTTCAACGGCTGGCCGGCAAACGACTTGGACACAAGGAAATCCCGGCTGGCATCCACAAAGGCATCGAGATCGTAGGGCTCCCCCCGGTCGTCATGCATGGCGCAGACCAGGTCGACGGGATTGAAGTGCGTCGCCCGGCCCACCCGGTCCTGGACCACCGGGTCCGATGCATCCATCTCGGCCGATTCCACAATCTGCGAACGCAGGACGCCCCGGTCATCGCGGAGCCAGAATGGCCCGCCACCGGGCTCGCCCTCGTTCTGCACCATGCCCGCCACGAGGAGGGGGCGGTCCAGCATGGACCACAATTCGGACGCCCCTGAGGGAATCGCCTCCCCCGGATGGGCCACGCCCTGACGGAGCCAATCCTGCGCCGGGCCGACTTCGCCTTCCCGCAGGGCCGCCAAACCAGCGTTCCGCGAGGCCATGAGATCTGCCGTCCGTCCGATCAGGGCCTGCCGCCACGGCACCACCTCCCCAAGGGCAGACGTCGGGCGGACGTTGTCGATGTTCTTCACGCTCACCAAGGCCCCGGGGTGGGCGCGGGATATGGCGGCGAGGTTGTGCAGCAGGGCTCCATGCCCGCCGGGCCGGAACAGGGGGGTACCGTCGGGTTTGAGGAAAGGCGTTCCTTCAGCGTCGAGGGCCACGGTGTCCGTGGAGGGGTCCTGAACCGAGGCCTCTACCGGCACGCCGACGGTCTCCGCGAGGGCCCGAAGCCGCTGGACCCGGGCGGGCATGTCTTCCGCCGGAAGGGTAAAATGCAAAGTGGATCCCGGCAGATCCAGGGTCTTCGACCATTCGATGAGCTGAGCCTCGAAGGCCGTCTTCACCCCGTCCTCCTCCTTGTGGAAGGGCAAACTCCCTTTCGGCTGTCCCGGAAGATTGAGCCGCTCCACTACGGCGGACCAGCGCTCTTCCGGCGTACCACAAGGGCCGGCGGCTTCGGCCAGGGACCGGAAGGGGAATTCCGCCCAACGGGCATCCAGTTGCTTGATGGCGGCCGGATCTCTTGCCACCAGGGCCTTGAACATGCGGCTGGCCGCACCGCTCGCGGGAACGAACCGCACCACACGCTTCGGATCCATTGCGGCCCCCAGACGGGCCCATGTCCCGAATTCCGCTTCGGTCCATCGCTGAATGCCAAGTCCCGGCGTGCATGGGGCCTCCGGGACGCAAAAGGACGGGGTGGAGCGCAACCGCTCAAGCTGGCGCATCAATTCCGACTCGGCAAGGCCGTGCTCTCGCGCAGACTGGATGTAGGAGGAGGTGGGGCCTTGGCTCACGCCCCAAAGGTACCACG
>WTID01000169.1 GCA_011522855.1 Flavobacteriales bacterium | reverse complement strand
CCGAGGGCGGAGGCGTCGAAATAGACCAGCTGCTGGCGCGTGACCTCCATGGGCACATCGACCCAACGGCGGGTCCACGCCCCCGTGGTCACGACCACCTGATCGAATTCGGCCCAGCCGTGGGCGCAGCGGACGGCCTTGGGCTGCACCTCGAGGGCTTCCCGCCGCCATTCCACCCCTTCATTGCCCAACCACGCCGCCAAGCCCTGCAGGATGACCTCCGGATCGAGCACGCCGCCCAGCCGGTCCACGGTGGCCTGCTCGGCTTCGAACCCCGGCCATTCCTCCGCCACGCGGCCCCGCCCGAGGCGATCCGCCCGGAGGCCCATGTCGCGCATCGTGCGCCAACTCTCCATTGCATGCCGGTCTCCATGTTGCTCCACCAACAGCTTGCCCGTTTCGTGGAGCAGAGGCCGCGCAAACTGGACGGACCATTCTGCCCACAGGCGCCGGGCCCGAACCGCCATGGACACGAGGCCCTCGTCCGTGCCGTAGTGGACACGGAAACTGCGACCGGTGTCCACAGAAGCGCCGGGACCAGTCCCCATCGGATGGGGATCGTAGAGGGTCACCTGGGCCCCGGCCCGGATCAGGTTCGCGGCCGTGAAGCCGCCCATGACGCCCCCACCCACGACCGCCACGCGGCGGACACCGGAGGAAGGCCCCTGTCTGAGAAGATGAGGATGGCCGGTCATGACGAAGCGCGGTGTTGGCGGTTGGCGGGCACCTTGGTGAGCTCTGCACCGAGGAAGTCGGCGATGGCGCGCATGCCCTGGCGCTCGTTGCCCAGTCGGGCCTCCGCCTCCGCGTTGTAGTTGGTGTTGATGTTGACGTCGTAGAAATGGAGCTTGCCCTGTGCATCGGGCGACGCCTCCATGGCCGCGACCTCCATGCCGGAATCGGCGAGGAACGCGAGGCACCGGTCCACATCGGCAGGCGCATGGTCGGCGAGGACCTCGAACTTGGCGCGCCCATCGGCCGGACAGAATGTGCTGCCCACCTGGCAGGCATCCGATGGACACAGGTCAAAGCCGCCGCCCGTGTCGATGCTGACGGTGTAGTAATGCTGCCCTCCGATGAATTCCAGCCGCAGCACCCGGCCCTCTGCCGGCTTCGCGTAATCCTGAAGGACCACCGTGCCGTCGAGGGTATAGTCGTCAAATGACGTCGCCACACGATCGACATCGGATGCGTTGCGCACCAGGGTCACGCCGGTGCCCTTTCCACCTCGGTTGGGCTTGACGATGAAGGGTCGGTCCCACCGGGAAGCCGCCCGACGGAAGGCGTCTGCCCCCGTGGCCGCGACGGTGCGCGGGGTCGACAGACCATGGTCGCGCAGGGCAATCATCTGTTCGACTTTGCTCACCTCCAGCGCGGTCGCCTTGCGGTTGTTCACGACCCGGCGCCCATGGGACTCCAACCAGGCCATCACGCCCCGCGTCGCCTCCCACGCGAACCGGTGGTCCCGCGTGTGGCTGCTGGCGCTCATCCGGTTGTAGAACACGCCCTCCGGTGGCACCGAAGACAGGTCGAGTTCGGCATCGTCGATGAACCACTCCCGGTAGGGAAGGCCGCGGAGCTCGAGCTGGGCGATGAGGGGCTCTACCCACACGCTGTTTTCGTGGAGGATGTGGATGGCCGGTCGTGTATCGAGAGAAGCGGAGAGTGGAGCAAAGGGGGAAATCATGGTCAAGTGAAATGAGGGAAAACAAAAAGCCCGGCTGGAAGGCCGGGCGCAATACGATCAAGGGGAATGTTTCAATGGAAATCAGCCAACATGACGGTACCGTGCCCGGGGAGCCGGACAACAGAGACAACAACACGTGGCGAACGAATTCATACCCTTAAGATAGGAATAAAATCGAGTGATATCAAATTTTGACCCTTTTAATATGGGTCTACATCGACAATCACCCGAATGGACTTGTACTCCTCCACCGACCGGAAGGCCTCGATGTCCTCCCTCATCAGGGCCTTCACTTCACCGGGTGACGCCTCCCGCTCGAACTTGAGGAGGATGTGCCGGTGGTACTGGTCGTTGATGCGTGGAATCTGCGGCTCCTCCGGCCCGACCACCCGTCCACCAAACCGGCTGCGCAGGCGACCAGCGAGGGCCGAAGCCCCTTGGCGAACCTTGTGAGGATCGCGATGGCGCAACACCAGCCGGATGAGCCGGATGACCGGCGGATACTGAAAGGTGTGACGCTCCTGCATCTCGGCCTTGGCCATCGAGACCGCATCGTGGCGGACCACATGCGTGAACACCCAGTGCTCCGGATCAAAGGTCTGAATGAGCACGCGGCCCTGGTCCTCCCTCCTTCCCGCTCGACCCGCCACCTGGGTCAGCAACTGGAAGGTCCGTTCGAGCGCCCGGAAATCCGGATGGTGTAGCATCCGGTCCGCTTGCAAGATGCCGACCAGGCCCACGTGCTCGAAATCGAGTCCCTTGGTGACCATCTGGGTCCCGACCAGCACCTGGACGTCACCGGTCTCGAACGCCTGGATGATCCGCTCGTGCCCCGTCCGGGTGCGCGTCGTGTCGAGGTCCATCCGCGCCGCCTTGATATCGGGAAAATGCGCGGCGATTTCCTCCTCGATCCGTTCGGTCCCAATGCCCTTGGACTCCACCTCCTCGCTCCCGCACCGCGGGCAGGTGCGTGGCTCCGATTCCCGGTAGCCGCAGTAGTGACAGTGCAGATCCTTGAGGTATTTGTGGTACGTCAAGGACACATCGCACCGCGCACATTCCGGCACCCAGCCACAGGTCCGGCATTGGTGGACCGGGGCGTAGCCGCGCCGGTTCTGGAACAAGATCACCTGGCGTCCGGCTTCCAGCGTCACTCCGATGGCCTCGAGCAGGGTCCGGCTGAAGTGCCCCTCCATCCGGCGCTGCTTGTGGGCCTTGCGCAGGTCCACCAGCTCGACGGTCGGCAGCGAGGTTCCACCGAAGCGTTCCTTCAGCGGCACATGCACCGCCCGGTCCTGGCCCACGGCCCAGCGGGCCTCGAGCGAGGGCGTGGCCGACCCCAACAGCACCTGGGCTCCATGGAGGTGGCCGAGCATCGCCGCCGCATCGCGGGCCTGGTAGCGCGGGGCGGGATCCTGTTGCTTGTAGCTGGGGTCGTGCTCTTCATCCACGACGATGAGCCCGAGGTTGCGGAATGGCAGGAACACGGCGCTCCTTGCCCCAACGAGCAGGCGCCCCTTGCCCTTTTCCTCGGCCACGCGGCGAAAGGTGGTGGTCCGCTCCCGAGGCGTGAATCGGCTGTGGTAGACCTCGAGCCGGTCTCCGAAGAAGCGACGGAGCCGGACGATCAGCTGGGTGGTCAGGGCGATCTCCGGCACGAGGAAGAGGGCGTCGCGACCCGAAGCCAACACGTCGTGGATGAGGTGCGTGTACACCTCGGTCTTCCCGGATCCGGTGACCCCTTCGAGGAGGACCAGCCCCTTCTCTCCCATGCCCTGCCTGATGGCGTCAAGGGCCGTCTGCTGTGCCGGGCTCAAGGCCGCCAGAGGCAGCCCCTTCTCCTCGCTCCCACTCATCCAAGGGTCCTGCTTGAACAGGAAGACCAATCCCTTGTCGACGAGCCGTTTGAAGAGGGCGCCATCCAGGTCACGTCGGCGAACCAGTTCCGCCACGGGGACCCCTGTGGCCTTCCGGTCCTCGTCGAGCAGGGCCATCATCGCCCGCGATTGGGCAGGCGCCCGGGCATCCAAGGCATCCAGCTGTTCTCCGAGCCAGCCCTCATCGGCCACCGCCCGCTCCGAAAGCCGCACCATGGACACCACTTTTCGGCCGGGGCCGCTCTTCATCTCCTCATTGGACAGGATCCATCCCGTTTCGACCAGACTGCGCAGGACGGGCGCCGGGTCCTTCACCCCCAACAGATCGCCGACCTCACGGAAGGTCATCGCCCCCCTCAACCGGAGCGCCTCCACCACCTGGAATTCGCGGTCGTCCAATCCGGAATCGTCGCGTTCCTCCGCATCCGGAGCCGGCTGGAGTTTGGTCTCACTCGCGAGACGCATCCCCGCCGGCAGGGCGGCAAGGGCCACCTCTCCTGGAGAACAGCAATAGTGCCCCGACATCCAATCCCAGAACCGCAGCGTTGTCTCGGAGAGGAGGGGCTCGGCATCCAGCAGGCTCACGAAGTCCTCAGTGCGGTGGCTGGGAGCCTGCCCGTGGACGGCGCGGACGACGGCCGTGTGCAGCCGCTTCCCACGCAGCGGGACGACCACCCGGCTGCCGACGTTCACCCGTCCCACCTGCTCTGGAGGAACGGCATAGGTCAGCAGCCCAGGGAGCGCGAGGGGAAGGATGACGTCGACGTACTGCACGAGAAGCGAAAGTACCTTAGTCGAGTTCCCTGCAAGGCCATTGGTCAACCCGTGAACTCCGGGGACACATTTCCGGTTCTCTCCCCATGCATCACCTCAACGTCGGCGATCCCGCCCCTGCCTTTTCCGCCCTCGACCAGAACGACAAGACCCACACCCTCGAAGACTACAAGGGAAAGAAGGTCGTCCTCTATTTCTACCCCAAGGACAACACTCCCGGCTGCACGAACCAGGCCTGCAGCCTGCGGGACGGCATGTCCGACCTCCAGACCGCCGGCATCACGGTGCTCGGGGTGAGCATCAACCACGCCGCCTCCCACCGGAAGTTCATCGACAAGTTCGACCTGCCCTTCGACCTCCTCGTGGACGAGGACCACAGCCTGCAGGACCTCTACGGGGTCTGGGGCCTCAAGAAATTCATGGGACGCGAGTACGATGGAACGCACCGCACCACCTTCTGCATTGACGGGGACGGCACCATCGCCGCCATCATCCGCAAGCCGAAAGTCAAGGAGCACGCCGCCGAGGTGCTCGCTGCCTTCGGGGATGAAAGTTGACCCCGCGTTCACAAAAACCAGGCACAACGTAAATCCCTTACGGAGCGGGTCTTCTACTTTGCTCTCGCTTCATTCGAAAACCACCGACATGGCTGCAGACAACAAGGAAAAGCTCAAGGCGCTCCAACTCACCCTGGACCGCATCGACAAAACATACGGAAAGGGCACCGTCATGAAACTCGGCGATGAGGCCGTGGAGAAGGTGGACGCCATCTCCTCGGGATCCCTCTCCCTCGACATCGCCCTCGGCGTAGGCGGATTCCCCCGCGGACGGGTCGTGGAGATCTACGGACCGGAGAGCTCGGGAAAAACCACCCTCGCCACCCATGCCATTGCCGAGGCACAGAAAGCGGGTGGCATCTGCGCCTTCATCGACGCGGAACACGCCTTCGACAAGTACTACGCCGAGAAGTTGGGTGTCGACACTGAGAACCTCCTCATCTCACAACCGGACAACGGTGAGCAGGCCCTCGAAATCGCCGACAACCTCATCCGCTCCGGCGCCATCGACCTCATCGTCATCGACTCCGTGGCCGCCCTGACGCCCCGCGCTGAGATTGAAGGCGAGATGGGCGACACCGCTGTCGGGCTCCAAGCCCGCCTCATGTCCAAGGCCCTCCGCAAGCTGACCTCGACCATCAACAAGACCGGCTGCTGTTGCGTGTTCATCAACCAGCTCCGCGAGAAGATTGGGGTCATGTTCGGCAACCCGGAGACGACCACTGGCGGAAACGCCCTCAAGTTTTACTCCTCTGTCCGGATTGACATCCGCCGCAGCAGCCAGATCAAGGATGGCGACGTGGTGATGGGCAACCGGACCAAGGTCAAAATCGTCAAAAACAAAGTGGCCCCACCGTTCCGCCGTGCGGAGTTTGACATCATGTATGGCAAGGGCATCTCCAAGGTGGGCGAAATCATCGACCTCGGTGTGGACCTCGGCATCGTGAAGAAATCCGGATCGTGGTTCAGCTATGGAGAGACCCGCCTCGGCCAGGGACGTGACGCCGTCAAAAACCTGCTCGAGGACAACCCGGAGCTCATGGAAGAGCTCGAGACCGGCATCAAGGCCGCCCTCAATGACGAGGTGGCGGAGGCACCGGTCGAGCAGGCCGAAGCCTGATGATTCGAATTCAGGTCGGACTGCTGACGGTCTTGACCCTCTGCGCAGGATGTGGCGCCCCGGCTCCGGACACGGAGTCGGGGGCCGTCATCCAGGACTCCCTGTCCTGGCTCAATGCGCGCATCCTCGAGGCCCCCATGAATCCGGATCGCTACGCGGACCGGGCCGCCTTCCACTTGCGCCGTGGCGAACTCGGCGAGGCGATGGACGATCTCGCCCTCGTCGTTCAGGCCGATTCCACCCGACTCGATGCCCGGCAAACCTTGGGTGAACTGCGGTTCGGCGTCCGGGATTTCGAAGGGGCCGTGCGCGAATGGGAAGGCGCCCTGCGGGTGGACGACCAATTCGCCCCCGCCTTGCTCTCCCTGGCCAAGGTGGACGTGCTGCTCCGCTCCTATGATCCCGCGCTCAAGCGGATCAACGCCGCCCTGCAGGTGGACGACCGACTGGATGAGGCCTACTTCCTCAAGGGGAGGTTGTACCTCGAAACCGGCGACACCGTGAAGGCCGCGAGTTCCTTCCAGACGGCGGCCGAGGTGAACCCGGACCGCTACGACGCCTTCATCCAGTTGGGCCTTCTCTATGCGGCCGCCCATGACGATCTCGCGCTGGAGTACTTCCGGACCGCGAGGTCTCTCCGTCCCAACAGCATCGAGGCCCTCTACGACGAGGCCATCTTCCTTCAGGAGCATGCGAGGCGGGATACCGCCCGGTACGGGGCGGCCCTCGACCTCTACGACCGCATCCTCTCGCTCGACAGCGCCAATGCCTCTGCCGCCTTCAACAAGGGCTTCGTCTACCTGGAGTACCTGGCGGACTACGGGAATGCAGAACGCTGGTTCGACGAGGCCATCGCCCGGCTGCCCCGCTATCATCAGGCCCACTACAACCGGGGACTGGCCATCGAGAGCCAAGGCCGGAGTGCCGAGGCGCTCGAGGCCTACGATGCCGCCCTCGCCATCGACCCGGCCTACACACCGGCGGCCATTGCCAAAGGCCGCGTGCTCGGCCGCTGACCCCGAAACCGGCCGGGCATGAAAAAAGCCGGCTCAATGGCCGGCTTTTTCATTGGGTGGGAAGCGGTGATCACTTCACCTGGTCCACCACGGCCTTGAAGGCAGCGGGGTGGTTCAGCGCGAGGTCGGCGAGGACCTTGCGGTTCAGTTCGATGCCGGCCTTGTGGCACTGGCCCATGAACTGGGAGTAGCTCATGCCGTGCTGGCGGGCACCGGCGTTGATGCGCGTGATCCACAGGGAGCGGAACTGGCGCTTCTTGAGCTTGCGACCGACGTAGGCGTAGGTCAGGCCCTTCTCCACCGCATTTTTTGCGACGGTCCAGACGTTCTTGCGGGCACCATAGTACCCTTTGGCCATTTTCAGGACTTTCTTCCGACGCGCTCGGCTGGCGACGGCGTTGTTTGAACGAGGCATGTTCTATTGGATTTGGCGGACAGCGTCCCGCTCAGGCGGGCTCTTGGGGGCTGGACGCCGGTTTGGATTCAGTGTCAGATGCCCAGCTGGGTCTTGATGTTCGGCGTGTCCGCCTTGCTCACCAGGCCCGTCTGGGTCAGGTTGCGCTTCTGCTTGGTCCCCTTCTTGGTCAGAATGTGGGACTTGAAGGCGTGCTTGCGCTTGAGCTTCCCCGTGCCGGTCACGGTGAAACGCTTCTTCGCGCTGCTCTTGGTCTTCATCTTCGGCATGTCGTCCGTATATGGTGGTTCGGGCTGAGGCCCTCCCCGGGATTTACTTTTTCGGTCGGAGCGTGATGAACATCCGCTTCCCTTCCAGTTTCGGCATCAGCTCCACCGTGCCCACGTCCTCCAGCTCCTGCGCGAAACGCAGCAACAGGATTTCTCCCCGCTCCTTGAAGACGATGCTCCTTCCCCGGAAGAAGACGTGCGCCTTGAGCTTGTTGCCCTCCTCGAGGAACTTGCGGGCGTGCTTGACCTTGAAGTTGAAGTCGTGGTCGTCCGTATTGGGACCGAAACGAATCTCCTTCTGGGTCACCTTGGCCTGATTGGCCTTGATCTCCTTCTGCTTCTTCTTCTGGTCGTACAGGAACTTCTGATAGTTCAGAATCCTGCAGACCGGAGGATCCGCTTTCGGGGAAATCTCCACAAGGTCCA
>WTID01000143.1 GCA_011522855.1 Flavobacteriales bacterium | reverse complement strand
TCGACCGCGAGTCCGTGGCCTATCTCCGGTCCAGCGACTGGATGGACCCGGACCGCGTCCACGAAGGAGACCTGCTCAAGTCCAGCCCCGAAGACCTGGGCATGACAGGCCGCTTCACCGTGGCCGGCAATTTCCCGTACAACATCAGCAGCCAAATCCTTTTCAGGGTGCTGGATTGGCGGGACCGGGTCCCGGAATGCGTGGGCATGTTTCAGAAGGAGGTGGCCGACCGCGTCTGCGCCGAACACGGGTCCAAAACCTATGGCATTCTGTCCGTCTTGCTTCAGGTCTATTACCGCTGTGAATACGCCTTCACCGTCGGTCCCGGGGCCTTCCTTCCGCCACCCAAGGTGCAATCCGGCGTCATCCGGCTCGTCCGCACCCCGGATCAGGATCCAGACATCGACTACGAGGTCCTGCGGCGGGTGGTCAAGGCCGGATTCGGCCAGCGCCGGAAAACCCTACGCAATGCCCTGCGCGCCGGCGGATTTGACGCAGACACCATTCCAGAAGCGTGGTTGGGCAAGCGGGCGGAGCAACTCTCTCCCCGCGACTTCGTCGCACTCGCCCAGGCCGTCCGTCCAGTTCAGTCAACCGGCTTGAGCTGAACGGCGCCTGAAACGCGTCCTTCCCGCCACAACAGAATCCCGGCCATGCCCGCCGAGGGGACGGTTTCGCCAGGCCACAGCCGACCGGAATCCACGCGGCGACCGAGCCCGTCCATCAGCATCCACTCCACCGGTTCCAGACCGATGTGGACGAGGCGACCCCGGCGCCAAGCCAGGCCGCATTGACCCTCCATGGACAACACCCCTTGCGGGAGACCATACCGGGCCACTGCAAAAGCCCGGTTGTTGCACTCCAGCTCCAGGAAGCTGCTCCCCTCGAGGTCATAGTCCGCCCAGATTTCTCCCGTCACCACATCCACGGCCAGCAGATGAGGCTGGAAGTCCGTGTCGTAATAGTGCAGCACATAGCTGTTGGTGTTCTGGTCAAACACTGAACCGTCCGGCGTGAAGCCCCACACCTGCGGCAAGGCCACCACCTCGGTGGGCACACCGGTCTCGGCATCCAAAGTCGCCAGCCGCATCACCCCCCCTTCCGTCAGGTCACGCCACAAACCGACCACCTGCCCGGTGGGGATGCAAAATTCGATTTCAGCAAACCCCTCTTCAGGCCCGAGCACCACCTCCACATCGGACTGCACCTCACCGGAAACAGCATCCAATCGCACCAGCCGAGTGACCCCTGTTCCTCCGAACGACAAAAAGTGATACCGCCCGCTGTCGCTGTCAAAACAAGAAGCCCCCACAATGACCGCCTCCACATCCGGCATGTCCAACAAAGGATCAATGGCCGCGGTATACGGCTCGATTTCCACAAGCCGTGTGGCCCATCCGTTGACCTCCCAGTAGCCAAAGGGCTCCCCATCCACCTCACCCAGATCGATGTAGATGCTGTCGGCTGGGTAACCCTGCAAACCGAAGAACCGGTCCTGTTGCATGTCATGGTGCACGCTGTGCACGTTGCCAGACAACGGGGCCGCCGCACTCAGTTCGTTGCCCTCCACATCGTAGTTGTACCACTCGAGAGGACCGCCTCCCAAGGGTGCCCCGACGAAGACATACTGGCCCGCAACATTGTCGAAGGTGCTGCTGCCCAAAGCGAAGGCCTCCGCAAATCCGAGGGTGTCGTATTCCGCCCATTCACCTGTGGCCATGTCGAAGCCGCCGAGCAGCAAGCCTTCTGTGAAGGGGTCGAGCACGTTTTGCTTCAGGCCATAGACCCCTTGGCCCCACAGGGAGGCGCAAGCGGTGGACATCAGTATGATGAGGAGGGAAAAACGATGGGACATGGCAAGCAATTTCGGGTCCGTCCCCGGATTCCTACACCGGCTTCGGACAAGGTTCAAACCGCAAATCGCCCATTCGGTTCCTCCCCTCCCTATCTTTATCCTAAGCTCTCTGCAATGATCGGAGCGAACACGCTACAAGAATTCGTTGTGGCGCGTC
>WTID01000071.1 GCA_011522855.1 Flavobacteriales bacterium | reverse complement strand
GGCCTTCCTGAAGTCGCCTTCCCCGTAGACCTGGTAAACCAGCTCCTCCCCGACCATCGCCGCGGCGCCGCAACCCGCCGTGGCGTCCGCCACGACCGCCGTCAGCACGGATCCGGCCGGCTCCACCCGGCTGAGCGAAGTGCTCTCGTACTGGCGGGCATTGACCGTCACCACACCCCCCGCAACGGGCAGAATGTGGACGGGGTTGAGTCCCTCCTCACCGAGATCGATTTCCTCGTATCCCCCCGTTGAGAGGTCCAGACGGCCAACCATACCGACCTCCTCACCCCAGGCAAAGGCGTTGTTGATGGCGATGTGCAGGACATTGCCCTGGAGGCACATCGTTTCCGAGGCGAATCCAGGCCCCTCACCTGCAGCAGCAGCCCACTCGGCCTGCCAGGACAGGTCGTCGGCGTCCAGCGCAACGAGGTAATGGTCGAAGGCGACCGATCCGAAGGTCTCCGCATCGTAATCCCCGCGGGTCACGTACACTCGCCCCTCCGCCTCGAACAGGCGCCGGGCACCCTGTAGGGGCTGGCTGGCGAGCACGGTGCCCGACTCAGCGTCCAAACGGTACACGGTGTCCTCCGCCGCCACATACAGGTCCTCGCCCGATTGGGAGAGAATGAGGTCCGTGGCATAGGCGTGTCCTTCGAAAAGGAAGAGCTCCTCCATCTGAAGGGACTCGGCCCCCAAGTCCACGACGCCCACACGGGGTGACTCGAGCACCTCCCCCGAATAGAAATCCTGCGCCCCTTCACAGAGCACGAAGGCGCGGTCGCCTTGGGCCTGAACTCCGGAGGTCAGGAACAGCAGGGCCGCGAGGACAAAACAGGGACGTGGGAGGGCAACATTGAGCATGGAAATCCGTATCAACCGAGAACGCGAAGCTATTTCCGGAGAAGGGGAATTCAACCCTAAGGGGCACAAAGCGTTGTTATTTTGAGACCCACGATGCACCGCTTCCTGCTTTTTCTCGTCCTCGGCCTCTGTTTCAGCGGCTGCCAGCCCGATGACATCCGGTTTGACGACAACCCCGTACCCCATTACGAAGGGGTTCCAACCGTGATCGTGGACGCCTACCTGACCCGGGCCTACATCGACCTCATCGGACGGGAACCCCTCCCGGGCGAAATGGAACAAGACCGGGCCGCACTCCGCGCCGGAGACCTCGACCTCGCTGCCCGCCTTGCCCTCGTCGACCGGCTCATGGGCGGCGACGAAACCCATCAGGAAGCCCACGATCAGAAGGTGTTCGATGACCTCTCCGGTCGGTTCCTCGACGGCACCAACCAGCAGACCCTCATCAACGAGATGGAATTCCAGCGCTTCCTGGCCCAGCAGGATTCCGTCAATGGTGGCAATGCCTATCCCTTCTTCAACCTGCTGGCCGACCGCCTCGAACGGACCATCGTCTCGGTGGACGAATTCCGGCTCGGAACCATTGGCTGGCGAGAGGTCAACCGCCGCTTCTGCGACAACCTGATCTACGACGAGATCAACATGAACAGCTTCAACTTCGTCAACGCCACCTTTGACGACCTCTTCGGCCGCTACCCGACGGAGGCGGAGTTCGAACAGGCTTTTTCCGCCGTGGAAACCGGATCGCCTGCTGTGCTGTTCGGCGAGGTCATCGAAGACAAGCAGAGCTACCTGCAGGTGCTGGTGGACGACGCCGAATTCGAGGAAGGCGCCGTCCGCTGGTGGGCCGAGAAACTGCTCGTCCGGCCGATCACGGGCGCCGAAATGGTCGCCTGGCGCGAGGTGGCCGGTCCGGACGTGGATGTCCGGGAACTCCAGCGTCTGCTCATTTCCTCTGACGAATACGCCGACTTCGAATGATGCGATGCACGATCCTCCCCCAGGCGCCCGTCCTCGCGCTGGCCACCGTGATGCTCCTGGCGGGATGCACGGCCGAGCCGGACGTGACCTACGGCCTGCTTCCGCTCGAGCTCAATGCCTCCAACGCCGAGAAGGACCGGGTGAAGTCCATTGACCAGTGGATCACCATCC
>WTID01000199.1 GCA_011522855.1 Flavobacteriales bacterium | reverse complement strand
GTCGGCATGAACCCCGACAACGAGGAAGAGCAGGTGGTGCGCCACAGCGATCCGGACGAGCCCTTCTCCGGTCTTGCCTTCAAGATTGCCACCGACCCATTCGTGGGCCGTCTGTGCTTCGTGCGCGCCTACTCCGGCATCCTGCCCGCCGGCTCCTACGTCAAGAACACCCGCTCCGACAAGAAGGAGCGAATCAGCCGCATCTTCCAGATGCACTCCAACAAGCAGAACCCGATTGACCAGCTCGAGGCCGGTGACATCGGGGCTGTGGTCGGCTTCAAGGACATCCGCACGGGCGACACGCTCTGCTCCGAGGGCCACCCCATCACGCTGGAGAGCATGACGTTCCCGGATCCGGTGATCGGCATCGCCATCGAGCCGAAGTCCCAGGCGGACATCGACAAGCTGGGCAATGGCCTTGCCAAGCTCTCCGAGGAGGATCCCACCTTCCGGGTCCACACGGACGAGGACAGTGGCCAGACGGTCATCTCCGGCATGGGTGAGCTTCACCTCGACGTTCTCGTCGACCGCCTCAAGCGCGAGTTCAAGGTGGAGTGCAACCAGGGCCAGCCGCAGGTCGCCTACAAGGAGGCCATCTTCGGCACCACGGATCACCGTGAGGTCTACAAGAAGCAGTCCGGTGGTCGCGGTAAGTTCGCCGACATCATCGTGAAGATCGGTCCGTCTCCGACCCCGGAGGAGGAAGGTCTCGTCTTCAAGAACTCCGTGAAGGGTGGAAACGTCCCGAAGGAGTTCGTTCCCTCCGTGGAGAAGGGCTTCAAGGATGCCATGGTCACCGGCGTGCTCGCCGGCTACCCGATGGACAGCATGTCCGTCGAGCTCATGGACGGATCCTTCCACGCGGTGGACTCCGACCAGCTCTCCTTCGAGCTGGCGGCCAAGATGGCCTACCGGAATGCCGTCAAGAGCTGCAACCCCAAGATTCTCGAGCCCATGATGTCCCTGGAGGTGCGCACCCCCGAGGCGAACATGGGTGACGTCATTGGCGACCTCAACAAGCGCCGTGGCATGGTCGAAGGCACCGACGAGCGCGGTGGCAAGACCATCGTGAAGGCCAAGGTGCCCCTGAGCGAGATGTTCGGTTACGTGACCGACCTGCGGACGCTGACCTCCGGTCGCGCCGACAGCAGCATGACGTTCAGCCACTACGCCGAGGCTCCGACCAACGTGGCGGAGGCCGTGATCGCAGAAGCACAAGGAAAATAAGTCAACGCCAGATGGCCCAGAAGATCCGCATCAAGCTGAAGAGCTACGACCACAATCTGGTCGACAAGTCTGCCGAGAAGATCGTGAAGACGGTCAAGTCGACGGGCGCCGTGGTGAGCGGTCCGATTCCGCTCCCGACGCACCAGCGCATCTATACCGTGCTGCGTTCGCCGCACGTCAACAAGAAGTCGCGGGAGCAGTTCGAGCTCAGCGCCTACAAGCGTCTGCTGGACATCTACAGCAACTCCTCCGCCACCGTCGATGCGCTGATGCGCCTCGAGCTGCCGAGTGGTGTGGAGGTCGAAATCAAAGTGTGACATGCCCGGATTGATTGGAAAAAAGGTCGGTATGACCAGCATGTACAGCGAGGCGGGAAAGAACCTGCCCTGCACCGTGCTGGAAGTGGGACCCTGTGTCGTGACGCAGGTCAAGACCGCGGACAAGGATGGCTATGCCGCCGTGCAGGTGGGATTCGGGGACCGCAAGGAGAACCGCACCAGCAAGGCCATGGCCGGTCACTTCAAAAAGGCCGGCGTTCACGCCCGCCAGCATCTCGCTGAGTTCAGCGGCTTCGAGCAGGAATACAACCCCGGCGACGAGGTGAAGCTCGAGGACGTGTTCCAGGAAGGGGAGTTCGTCTCCGTCATCGGCACCAGCAAGGGCCGAGGCTTCCAGGGCGTCGTCCGCCGTCACGGCTTTGGCGGTGTCGGTCAGGCCACCCACGGTCAGCACAACCGCATGCGCGCCCCGGGTGCCATCGGTGCGGCCTCGACGCCGGCCCGTGTCTACAAGGGCATGCGCATGGCCGGCCAGATGGGCAACTCCCGTGTGACCATCGAAAACCTCGAAGTGCTCAAGATCATGTCCGAGGAGGGACTCCTCGTCGTGAAGGGTGCCGTCCCCGGACACAAAGGCGCCACTGTCATCGTCCGCAAGCCTGAAGCGTAAGTCATGAAAGTCCCTGTTTACAACATCGAAGGCAAAAAGACCTCCAGCAAGGAGCTGAGTGCGGACGTGTTTGGCATCGAGCCGAACGACCACGCCATCTACCTGGACGTCAAGCGCTACCTCGCCGCCCAGCGGCAGGGCACGCACAAGGCCAAGGAGCGCGCTGAGATCAAGGGTTCCACCAAGAAGATCAAGCGTCAGAAGGGAACGGGCGGTGCCCGTGCCGGTTCGATCAAGAACCCGCTCTTCGTGGGAGGAGGTACCATCTTCGGCCCCCGTCCTCGGAAGTACGACATCAAGCTCAACAAGAAGGTGACCAAACTCGCCCGCAAGAGTGCCCTGGCCTACAAGGCCAAGGAGGAAGGCATCCGCATCGTCAAGGGTCTGTCCATGGACGCCCCGAAGACCAAGGAGCTGCTCGACACCTTTGGCAAGCTTGGCTTGGCCGACCAGAAGACCCTGGTCGTGGTGCCGGAGTTGAGCCGCGCACTCTACCTGAGCAGCCGCAACCTGCCCAAGCACCGCGTCATGACGGCCGGTGACCTGAGCACCTATGACATCATGAACTGCCGTCAGATCGTCTTCGTGGACAACGCCCACGAGGTCATCACCGGCCTTCTCACCGCCTGAAGTCATGAAGAACATCCTCATCAAGCCGTTGATCACCGAGAAGATGACCGCCGAGAGCGAGCGCATCAACGCCTACGGGTTCGTGGTGAACGACGACGCCAACAAGTCTGAGATCAAGGACGCCGTGGAGAAGACCTACGGCGTGACTGTAGCCGGCGTGCGCACCATGCGCGTCGACGGCAAGGTCCGCAGCCGATTCACCCGCACCGGTGTCCTCCGCGGACGCTCCGAGTGCTACAAGAAGGCCATCGTCCGCCTCGTGGACGGTGACGTCATTGATTTCTACGAGAACATCTAAGGAACCATGGCAGTTCGCAAGTTCAATCCCATCACGCCCGGCATGCGGCACAAGGTGTTGTCCAAGTTTGACAGCATCACGACCGACAAGCCGCACAAGCCGTTGCTGGAGCCGCTCAAGAAGCGCGGCGGCCGGAACAACGACGGAAAGATGACCATGCGCTACCGCGGTGGCGGTCACAAGCGGATGTACCGCGTCATCGACTTCAAGCGGGACAAGCACGGCGTCGGCGCCGAGGTCCTCACGATCGAGTACGATCCGAACCGCAGCGCCCGCATCGCCCTGGTGGAATACACCGACGGGGAGAAGCGCTACATCGTCGCCCCGGAGGGGCTCCAGGTCGGCCAGAAAATCATGAGCGGCGAGAAGGCCGCCCCGGAGGTGGGCAACGCCCTCTTCCTGGCCGACATCCCGCTCGGTACCATGATCCACAACATCGAGCTGCACCCCGGCCGTGGCGCCAACATCGCCCGTTCCGCCGGAGCCTCCGCCCAGCTCAAGGCCCGCGATGGCAAGTATGCCATCATCGCCTTGCCGAGCGGGGAGGTGCGCATGATCCTGACCACCTGCCTGGCCACCATCGGCAGCGTGGGCAACAGCGAGCACAACCAGCAGGTGTCCGGCAAGGCCGGCCGCAGCCGCTGGCTGGGTCGCCGCCCGCGTGTCCGTGGTGTGGTCATGAACCCGGTCGACCACCCGATGGGTGGTGGAGAGGGCCGCAACGCCGGTGGCCACCCGCGCAGTCGCAATGGCATTCCTGCCAAGGGTTACAAAACCCGCGACAAGCAGAAGCATTCGTCCAAGTACATCATCGAACGCCGCAAGAAGTAAGCCATGGCACGTTCGCTCAAGAAACCCCCCTTCGTCCACTACAAGCTCCTGCAGCGTGTAGAGGCCATGCAGGAAAGCGGCAAGAAGTCGGTCATCAAGACCTGGAGCCGCGCCAGCATGATCACGCCGGAATTCGTCGGCCTGACCATCGCCGTGCACAACGGCCGCCAGTTCATCCCGGTGTTCGTCACCGAGAACATGGTGGGCCACAAGCTCGGTGAGTTCTCTCCGACCCGCACTTTCCGTGGACACGCGGACAACAAGAAAGACAAGGGACGTCGTTGACGGCCGGAATCACGATCATCATGGGAGCCCGTAAAAGAAACGCAGCAGAAGCCCGCAAGGAGGCCATGTCCAAAGTGGCCATTGCGAAGCTGAACGATTGCCCGACCTCTCCTCGGAAGATGCGCCTCGTGGCGGACATCATCCGCGGCAAGGACGTGGTCAGCGCCTTGAACATCCTGAAGTTCAGCTCCAAGGAGGCCAGTGGCCGGATGGAGAAGCTTCTCCGTTCCGCCATCGCCAACTGGGAGGCCAAGAACGAAGGCAGCCGTCCAGAGGAGGCCGGTCTGTATGTGAGCGAAGTCAAGGTGGACAGCGCCCGGATGCTCAAGCGCATCCAGCCCGCTCCGCAGGGCCGTGCCCACCGCATTCGGAAGCGCTCCAACCACGTGACGCTCATCGTCGATAGCCTGAAGAAGTAATGGGACAGAAGACACACCCCACCGGCAACCGCCTCGGTTTCATCAAGGGATGGGACTCCAACTGGTATGGAGGCAAGAACTACGTCGACAAGATTGTCGAGGACGACAAGATCCGGAAGTACCTCCGGGCCCGTCTCGTCAAGGCCAGCATGTCCCGCGTGGTCATCGAGCGCACCATGAAGCTCGTGACCGTGACCATCCACACGGCCCGCCCCGGTGTCATCATCGGAAAGGGCGGCCAAGAGGTCGACAAGTTGCGTGAGGAGCTGAAGAAGCTCACCCGCAAGGAAATCCAGATCAACATCTTCGAGATCAAGCGTCCGGAGCTCGATGCCCGCCTCGTGGCCGAGAGCGTCGCCCGCCAGCTCGAGGCGCGGATCAGCTACCGCCGGGCCATCAAGATGTCCATCGCCAGTTCCATGCGGATGGGCGCCGAGGGCATCAAGATTGGCATTGCCGGCCGTCTCAACGGGGCAGAGATTGCCCGTTCCGAGACCTTCATGGAGGGACGCGTGCCGCTGCACACCTTCCGTGCCGACATCGATTACGCCCTGGTCGAGGCACACACCACGTACGGCCGCATCGGCGTCAAGGTGTGGGTCTTCCGCGGTGAGGTCTACGGAAAGCCGGACCTGAGCCCGTCCGACCCGAGCAAGGAAGACAAGCGCGGAGGACGCGGAGGTCGCGGAGGCGATCGTCCGGAGCGCCGCCGCCGTCGTCGTGAACCCCGCAGCTAAAGCCAACCGTTATGCTTCAGCCGAAAAGAACGAAATACAGGAAGATGCAGAAGGGCCGCGTGCGCGGCCTTGCCCAGCGTGGCAGCAGCATCGCGTATGGCACCTACGCCATCAAGACGACGGACATGGGGTTCATCACCTCCCGTCAGATCGAGTCCGCCCGTATCGCCATCAACCGCTACATGAAGCGTGAGGGCCAGGTGTGGATCCGAATCTTCCCGGACAAGCCGATCACGAGCAAGCCGCTCGAGGTGCGGATGGGTAAGGGTAAGGGTGCCGTCAGCCACTGGGTCGCGCCGGTCAAGCCGGGTCGGGTCATGTTTGAAGTGGACGGCGTGCCGGAGGATGTGGCCCAGGAGGCCCTGCGCCTCGGTGCCCAGAAGCTCCCGGTCCGCTGCAAGTTCGTTGCCCGTTACGACGCCTAATCGAGGAACAGATGAAGATGAGTGAAATCACCGGTCTCAGTGACCTCGACCTCAAGGAGCGCATCGCTGCCGATCGCGAAGCATTGCAGAAGCTCCGGTTCAACCACACGATTGCCGGCCTTGAGAGCCCGTTCCAGCTTCGCCAGAAGCGCCGGGACATCGCCCGCATGTTGACCGAGTTGAACGCCCGGAAGAACGCCAAAGCAGAAGAACAGAAGTCATGACCGCCGAGCAGACCGCAACAGAGCAGGCCACGGACAAGCGCAACCTGAGAAAGGTGCGCCAGGGCATCGTCACCTCCAACAAGATGCAGAAGACCATCACGGTGACGGTCGAGTACAAGGAGAAGCACCCGAAGTACTCCAAGTTCGTGAAGCGCACCCGGAAGTTCACCGCACACGATGAGCAGGAGACCTGCGGCATCGGAGACACGGTGCGCATCATGGAGACGCGCCCCCTGAGCAAGAACAAGTGCTGGCGCCTCGTGGAGGTGATCGAGCGGGCCAAGTAATCCGAGGCCCAGAACTGAAAGAAAGCAAGAGCCATGATCCAGCAAGAATCCCGGATGGCGGTCGCCGACAACAGCGGAGCACGTGAAGTGCTGTGCATCCGTGTGCTCGGTGGAACGCGCCGGCGCTACGCCAGCATCGGCGACAAGGTGGTCGTGACCGTCAAGGATGCCACCCCGAACGGCGGCATCAAGAAGGGCACGGTCAGCAAAGCCGTGATCGTCCGCACCAAGAAGGCCGTGCGTCGCCCCGACGGATCCTACATCCGTTTCGACGACAACGCCTGCGTCCTCCTCAACACCACGGGTGAGATCCGCGGCACCCGCATCTTCGGGCCGGTGGCCCGTGAGCTGCGTGAGAAGGACTTCATGAAAATCGTTTCTCTCGCACCCGAGGTGCTCTGAATGCCAGCCATCATGTACAAGCGCGTCAAGATCAAGAAGGGAGACACCGTGAAGGTGATTTCCGGCGGCAACAAGGGAAAGACGGGAACCGTGATGCAGGTGCTCCGAAAAGAGGACCGTGTCCTCGTGGAGAGCGTCAACATGGTCACCAAGCACGTCAAGCCCAGCCCGGCCAACCCGCAGGGTGGCATTGAAAAGAAGGAGGCCCCGATCCACATCTCCAATGTGATGGTCGTCGACGGCGATGGCAATGCCACGCGTGTCGGCCGTCGCCGCGGTGACGATGGGAAACTGGTCCGCTACAGCAAGAAATCAGACCAATCGCTGAACTGATGAGCTACGTACCCCGACTCAAGAAGCAGTACGACGAGGAAGTCGTGCCGAAGCTCCAGGAGCGCTTCGAATACAAGAGCTCCATGCAGGTGCCCAAGATTGAGAAGATCTGTCTCAACCAGGGCCTCGGCAAGGCCATCGCGGATCGCAAGATCATCGACGGTGCCCTCGAGGAGCTCGCCCAGATCACCGGACAGAAGGCGGTGACCACGTACTCCACCAAGGACGTGTCGAACTTCAAGTTGCGGAAGGGCATGCCGGTCGGCGCCCGCGTGACGTTGCGCCGCGAGCGCATGTACGAGTTCCTCGACCGTCTGATCCACGTCTCCCTGCCGCGTACGCGCGACTTCCAGGGGGTGAAAGCGACAGGATTCGACGGCCGCGGCAATTTCAGCTTCGGCATCCAAGAGCAGATCATTTTCCCGGAAATCGACCTCGACAAGGTGAAGCACCTCAACGGGATGCACATCACCATCGTCACGAACGCCCGGACCAACGAGGAAGCCAAGGAGCTTCTCGCGGCATTCGGTTTCCCCTTCAAGAAGAACTGATAGATATGGCCAAGGAATCCATGAAAGCGCGCGAGCGCAAGCGTGAGCGCCTCGTCGCCCGTTACGCCGCCAAGCGCAAGGCCCTGAAGGAGGCCGGTGACTGGGAGGGGCTGCAGAAGCTCCCCAAGAACTCGTCCCCCGTGCGCCTGCACAACCGTTGCCAACTGACGGGTCGCCCCCGCGGTTACATGCGTCAATTCGGCATCAGCCGGGTGACGTTCCGCGAGATGGCCCTCGAAGGCAAGATCCCAGGAGTCAAAAAAGCAAGCTGGTAAGTCATGCATTCAGATCCGATCGCCGATTTCCTGACGCGCATCCGCAACGGTCAGATGGCCGGCCACAAAGTGGTCGATATTCCCGCGTCCAACATCAAGAAGGAGATCACCAAGATCCTCTTCGACAAGGGATACATCCTGAGCTACAAGTTTGTGGAGGAGGGACCCCAGGGCACCATCAAGGTCGCCCTGAAGTACCACCCCAAGACACGCCGCCCCGCCATCACCGAGATGCAGCGGATGAGCAAGCCGGGCCTTCGCACCTACCGCGGTGCGGATGACCTGCCGCGCATCCTCAACGGCCTCGGCATTTCCATCCTCAG
>WTID01000295.1 GCA_011522855.1 Flavobacteriales bacterium | reverse complement strand
CCCATGGCGATGGCGGTGTTGAGCATGCCGCCCCCATTGCCCTGCAGGTCGAGGACGAGATCCTTCATGCCATCCCCCTTCAGTTTGTCGAGGGCGTCGTGCAGTTCCCCCATGGTCTCCTTCGAGAACCGGTTGACCTTGATGTACCCGATGCGGTCGTCCACCATGTAACTGGCGTCCACGGAGTAGATCGGAATCTTGTCGCGCTCGATGTCGAAGTGAATGAGCTCCTTGGCCTTGCCGCGGCGGATGCCCACATCGACGTGCGTGCCTTTGGGGCCTTTAAGCCGGTCCATCACGCCCTTGTTGCGGATCCCGATTCCCGCCACGGTCTCGCCGTCCACCTCCACGATGCGGTCGCCCGAGATGATGCCCAGCTTTTCGCTGGGGCCACCGGCGATGGTGGAGACCACCATGATGGTGTCCTTCATGATGTTGAACCGGACGCCAATGCCTTCGAATTTTCCATTCAACGGCTCATCAGCCTGCTGGAGGTCTTCGGCCGGGATGTAGACCGAGTGCGGGTCGAGCTCCTCGAGCATCCCGCGGATCGCCGTTTCCACCAGCCCGTCCAGATCCACGCTGTCCACGTACATGCGGTTCATGTAGTACAGCAGGGTGTTGAACTTCTCGCCTTGCTCCTGAACCGTTTCCTGCGCCTGTCCGGCAAAAGGGCATGCCGTCAGGACGGCAAGAACCAGGAAGGTGGACACGCGGGAGAGTCGAAGGGACTGGGTCATGCCCGAAAGATAGGGGGAGCCTTCCCGCGCCCGTCCCGGGATTCGCCTCCCAATTCCCAAAAAAATGGGAAGGGTCAGGCCTTACCTTGCAGGTCCTTCCCGACTCGGGAAAACCTGCACATCCATGAGAACCGTCCTCCGCTTCGGCCTGCCGTCCGTCTGTCTCTTGTTCGTCTCCTTTTCCCTGTTGGCACAGACCGATTCCCGTCCGTGTCCGGCGTCGTTGCTGGGCGTGACCGGAAGTGCGGTCGAATTGCCGGCTTTGGATGTCGAGGCCGCCTGGTTGCGGGCCGACAAGGAAGCCGCAGAATGGGGCAAGCACCTGTACGGTGTGGTCCAGGAGAACGCCGTGGATCTGTCGCCCGAGGGTGGCGTCACCCAGCACATCGCGGCCGTGCATGTGGACCGCGCCCAAGGCGTCGCGCTCCACTTTGATGATTTCCACCTGCCCGCCGGCGCGGAGCTGTGGGTGACCGATGTAGAGGGCTCGTGGCAGGAGGGGCCCTATGACTTCCGCGACAACGACGATCACGGTCGGATCGCGACCGGCGATGTGCCCGGGGAATGGGCCGTGCTGCGCCTGCAGGTGCCGGCGGAACTGTCCGGGGCGGTGCGCCTGCACATCGAGGGGGCCGCAGCCCTGTTCCGCGATGTCGACGGGGCACGGGGCGGTAGCCAGCCGTGCGAGGTGGATGTGGCCTGCCCGGAGATTCAAGGGTGGGAGTGCCAACGCGACGCCACCGTGCGCCTCTCCATCATCGAAAACGGCGGGTCCTATCTGTGCTCGGGCGCCATGGTCAACACGACGGCCCTCGATTGCCGCCAGTACATGCTCACGGCCTTGCACTGCGCGAGCAATGCGGACGACGATGACTTCGCCCTGCTCAAGGTCTACTACAACTACGAGCGTCCGGAGTGCGGCGAAGGCAATGGCCTCCTCAACCGCCGCCGAACCGGGGTCATCCGCCTCGCGGATTCCGACGACATCCAGGGCAGCAACTTTCAGGGATCCGACTTCCTTCTCGTCGAGGTGGAGGACGCCATTCCGACGAGTTGGCCGGTGTATTTCGCGGGGTGGGACGCCAGTGGCTCGGGGTCCGGAGAGGGCGTCGGCATTCACCATCCCTCCGGAGACGTCAAGAAAATCAGCACCTACACGCAGAACACCTCGAGCATCAGCTTGGGCGACTTCGGTTCCCACTGGCGGGTGTACTGGGTGGAGACCGTGACCGAACACGGCGTGACCGAGGGCGGGTCTTCCGGTTCCCACCTGTTCAA
>WTID01000186.1 GCA_011522855.1 Flavobacteriales bacterium | reverse complement strand
TGAGGTAGACGATGGTGGCGTCGGTGATGCGGTCGAGCAGGTCCTCGGCGAGCTCCGGCGCCTCCCGCAGCATGCGGCGGGCGCGGCTCCACTCCTTGCTGCCTCCCCCTTCCACCATGTAGCAGAAGATGGTCCAGGGCGCCCCGGCGAATCCGATGAGCGGCACCCGGCCGCCCAGTTCGCTCCGCGTGAGGCGCACGGCATCCATCACATACTTCAAGTGCTCCTCCGGTTCGACGGCATGAAGCCTCGTCAGGTCGGCCGCCGACCGGATTGTCTCCGGGAAGCGCGGCCCCACCTTCTCGACAAGCTCATACGGCAGCCCCATCGCCTCCGGCACCACCAGGATGTCGCTGAAGAGGATGGCCGCGTCGACCCCCAGCAGATCCACGGGCTGGATGGTCACCTCACAGGCGAGCTCCGGGGTTTCCACGAGCTCCTTGAATCCGGAGAGCCGGCTGCGCACCGCCCGGTATTCCGGCAGGATGCGGCCGGCCTGGCGCATCACCCAGACGGGCGGCCGCTCGGTCATCTCGCCGTTCAAAGCCCGAAGGAGGAGGTCGTTCTGGAGGGTCATGGTCGGGTCAACAGTTCTCGACGGGCGGGGTTTACCACAGCTCAGTGCAGGGTCTTGAAAAGCGCCTCCTCGAGCAGGTCGTAGGGCGCCACGGTCGCGTTGTCGATGCCCTTGGACCGGGCGTCGCACTCGCGGAGGTAACCGAAGATGCGGGACACCTTCCGCGCCGGGTAATTCCGCGCGGCCCGGGCATACTCCTTGGCCGCGTAGGGATGGACGCGCAGCGCGGAGGCCACGGCCGAAGGGTCGTGGTTCGGCAGGTGATGGAAGGTCAACACCCGCGCGAAGTAGTTGGTCAGCGTCGGCAGGATGCGCGGCACCGGGTGGTTCTTCTCGTTGGCGCGCATGTACTGGACGATGCGGGTCACCCGGCCGACGTCCTTGTCGGCGAGCGCATTGGTCAACTCGAAGATGTTGTACTCCTTGGAAATGCCGATGTGCTGCTCGATGAGGGCGTCGCTCACCTCCCCGCCCTCGGGCAGGGCGATGAAGAGCTTGTCCATCTCGCCGGCAATCTTCTTGAGGTCGTTGCCGAGATATTCGGCGAGCAACTGGGCCGTGCGCGGGTGGATCTGCCGCTTCCGCGAGCCCACATAGCCCTCAATCCACTCGGCCAGCTTGTAGTCCCGGACCTTGTCGGATTGGAACACGACCCCGGCCTTCTGGATGCGCTTGACCGCGGAGAGCCGCTTGTCCGGCATCTTGTTGCGGTGCACGAGCACAAGGACCGTGGACGCCACCGGATTGTCCGCGTAGGCCGCAAGTTTCTCCAGCTTGTCCTTGGACTTCCATTCACGCAGATCCTGGGCCTCCTTGACCAGGACCAACCGGCGCTCGGCCATCATCGGGAATTGCCGGGCCGCGGCCAGCACCTGATCGAGATCGCTGTCCCGCCCGTAGAGGATGGTCTGGTTGAAGTCGCGTTCGTGCTCCTCCATCGCGTTGGCCTCGATGGCATCGGAGAGCACGTCGAGGTGATAGGGCTCCTCCCCTCCCAGCAGATAGAGCGGGGCGAATTGGCGCGACTGGATGGCGCCGAGGAGGTCCCTCATCCCCTTCATGGTCAGGAGAAGGCGGGGGCGACCTGGATGTCCTTGCTGCCCTTGGTGTGGACGTAGAATCCTTCGCCGGACTTGACGCCGAGCTTGCCGGCCGTCACCATGTTGACCAGCAACGGGCACGGAGCATACTTCGGCTGGCCGAATCCGTCGTGCAACACGCGCAGAATACTCAGGCAGACGTCGAGTCCGATGAAATCCGCGAGGTGCAGCGGGCCCATCGGGTGGGCCATGCCGAGCTTCATGACCTCATCGATCTCCGCGACGCCAGCCACGCCTTCGTGGAGGCTGCAGATGGCCTCGTTGATCATCGGCATGAGGATGCGGTTGGCGACGAAACCGGGGTAGTCGTTGACCTCCACCGGCACCTTGCCCAGCTGCTTGGAGA
>WTID01000289.1 GCA_011522855.1 Flavobacteriales bacterium | reverse complement strand
CTCCAACGCCGAGAAGGACCGGGTGAAGTCCATTGACCAGTGGATCACCATCCTGCATGCCGACCTCTTCGGAGAGGCGCTCGGCAGCGCGGAACTCTTCGAGGTCAAACAAGCCTTCTACAGCGTTGGGGATCAAGAGATTGCCAGGGCGGTCCTGGTGTCCAACTTCATGCAGGACGACAACGTCCAGCTGCCTGAGGCCAGCGCCATGACGCAGGATCCCGACGCCTTCATCGACGACACCTACGTGCGCTTCCTCGTGCGGTATCCCACCGAGGCGGAGCGGACCTGGATGCGGAATTTTCTCGCCTCCAATCCGACCATGACGCCCGAACTCGTGTACACCTCGTTCGCCCTGAGCGAAGAATACCTCCACTACTGATGAAGAGACGATCCTTCCTGAAGAAGACGGGACTCGCGGCCGCGGGAGCCGCTGCCGCTCCGGTCATCCTCCCCTCGGGCCGGCTCTTTGCCGCGAGCGGACGGCGCATGGCCGAACACGTGGTGATGGTTGCCTTCGCCGGCGGCGTTCGCCAGCAGGAAAGCATCCTGCGCCGGTACGTGGACGACAGTCAGGGTGAGCCCTACCCGGGGAACATCATGTACAACCTCCTCTCCGGGGAGGCCCCCATCGCCAAGATCGTCTACGGCACGGGCGTGGGCGGGATCACCCCCATTCCAGCCGTCCTCCCGCAACCGATGGAGCAGTTCGGCACCACCTTCGCCGAAGTCTCCGCCCTCAGCGCAGGCCACTACGGAGGCCTCAACTCGCTTGTTCAGGGCGGAACCCCCGGCGGACAGGGCCTCAAGCAACGCCCGTTGCAGCCCACCATCTTCGAGTACCTCCGCCGCCACGGCGGATACAAAGCCACCGACACCTGGTTCGTGGGCAATGGCATCGGCGGGTCCCTGCCCCTGCTCAACCACAGCGAACACCCGGATTACGGCGCCGAGTACGCCGGCAACTTCTTCGCCCCGACAGTCACGTTCAACGGCGCTGGCGACTACGCCTTCTCCGATGCAGCCGTCTACCACCCGGACAACGAGCTCGATCCGATGCGCCGCATGAAGGCCTTCCTGGACCAGCAGTTCGAAGCCGATGGCACCGGCGGATTCGGCGGCGGGTTGAACAACACCGACGAGGAGAAGGAACAGATCAAACAGTTCATGGAACTGATGTACGACAAGGTGGAGAACAACGCCATCCAGGCCCCACCCGTCACCGACAACGGGGACACCGGCACCGTCGCTTTCGCCTGCGAGGTCATGTCGTACTTCCAGCCGGCGTTCACCTTCGTGAACCTCGGCGCCGTGGATTCCTGCCATTCGAATTTCTCCAGCTATCTCCGCGCCCTGCACCGCGCGGACCACGCCGTGGGCCACCTCTGGAACCACATCCAGTCCATTCCCGAAATGGCGGGCAACACGACGCTCATCCTGACCCCCGAGTGTGGCCGGAACCTCCAGCCCAACAACATCCTCGACGAGAACGACTGGCGCGCCTACGACCACAGCGACGAGAACAGCATGCGCATCTGGACGATGATGGCCGGTCCGGACGTCCCGGAAGGACTCACCATCGGAGGCGAGGACAACCCCGTGGGCATCGTCACCGACACCATGATGACCGTCTGCGACATCCTCGGCGTGATGCCGGAGGTGCAGGCCGGCGGCATGGTTCACCCGGGAACCGACAGCCTGTTCAACCGCATCTGATGGTCCGATTGACGTCCTCCCTGAATCCAATGGGGGCGGCCCTGGCCCTGCTGGTGGTCGTGTTGGCCGCCTGCCAGCCGGATCCACCGCCCAACCCCTACGATGATTTGCCCCCGATCATTCCGACGGAGGGCCTGGCCGTGCCGCCGTTGCCGGAAGGCAACTTCGCCTGGCTGCACCAGCAGGTCTTCGCCCCCACCTGTGCCAACAGTGGGTGCCACGACGGGACCTTCGAGCCGGACTTCCGCACCGTCGGGTCCGCCTGGAACACCCTGGTGAACCACCCGGTGATCGCCAACGACGCTGCGA
>WTID01000306.1 GCA_011522855.1 Flavobacteriales bacterium | reverse complement strand
GCGTTGGCCCTGCTCCACGGCGTTGCCGACATGGTCACCGCCCGCCTGAATTGACCTGTTCGGCACTTCGTGTGCAACCTGTGCGTTTCGGCGTGTTCCGGGCCCTTCACGGACGTACCTTTGTGTGTCGCAGAGCGATTCAATGGACCTCCATTCCCATCTGAGCAACGCCGAGCCGGCGGCCATCGAGGCCCAGTACCGGCAATTCCTCGCCGACCCCAATTCGGTGGACCCGTCGTGGCGGCATTTCTTCCTCGGTTTCGACTTCGCCCAGCGCGTCTATGGTGAGGAGGCCCTCGAGTCTGGCGGGACGTCGGGTTCTGCCTCGGGTGAAGCGGCGATGGGGCCGAAGGAATTTCGGGTGATCAACCTGATCCACGCCTACCGGACCCGCGGCCACCTGTTCACCAAGACCAACCCCGTTCGCGCCCGCCGGGACTACAGTCCCGACCTGTCGATTGCCCACTTCGGGCTGGAGGAGGCGGACCTCGATACCGTCTTCGAGGCGGGCAGCGAGGTCGGCATTGGGCCGGCCACCTTGCGGGACATCGTGGCCCACCTAGAGGAGACCTATTGCCATTCGATCGGCATCGAGTACATGTACATCCGCGAGCCGGAGCGCTGGGAGTGGTTCAAGGACCACATCGAGCTGGCCAACCGGCCCGTGCTGAGCGAGGCGGAGAAGAAGCAGATTTTCAAAAAGCTCAACCAGGCGACCGTCTTCGAGGAGTTCCTCCAGAAGAAGTTCGTGGGCCAGAAGCGCTTCAGCGTGGAGGGCGGGGAGAGCCTGTTGCCCGCGCTGGACGCCATCGTGGAGCGCGGTTCCGAGCTGGGGGCCAAGGAGTTCATCATCGGCATGGCCCACCGCGGCCGCCTGAACACGCTGGCGCACATCCTCAACAAGCCCTACACCGACATCTTCGAGGAGTTCGCCGGCAAGGCCTACGACCACGGGGATGACTTCGACGGCGACGTCAAGTACCACATGGGGTACAGCACCGACTTCGAGGCGGACACCGGTGTGCCCATCCACATCACGCTGGCGCCGAACCCCTCCCACCTCGAGGCGGTGGACCCGGTGGTCGGCGGCATCGCCCGCGCCCGCATCGACCGGGAGCACCACGACGAGGACGCCGTCGTCCCGATTCTCGTGCACGGCGACGCGGCCGTGGCCGGCCAGGGCGTCGTGTACGAGGTGGTCCAAATGGCCCAGCTCGACGGCTACCGCAGCGGGGGCACGATCCATCTCGTGGTCAACAACCAGGTGGGCTTCACGACCAATTATCTCGACGCCCGGTCCAGCATTTACTGCACGGACGTCGCCAAGGCCACGCACTGCCCGGTCTTCCACGTCAACGCCGACGACGCCGAGGCGGTGGTCACGGCCGTGCGCATTGCCCTGGAATACCGCCAGCGTTGGCACCGGGATGTCTTCATCGACCTGCTCGGCTACCGGAAGTACGGCCACAACGAGGGCGACGAGCCCAAGTTCACGCAGCCCAAGCTCTACAAGGCCATCCAGCAGCACCCGAACGCCCGGGAGCTCTACCTGCAGCAGCTCGAGGCCGAGGGCCTGATGGACCGTGCCACGGCCGAGGCGATGCGGGCCGAGATCGAGGGCAAGCTCGACGCGGCGATGGAGGAGGCGAAGACCACCGAGACCATCACCGTGACCAACTTCCTCGCAGGACTGTGGCAGGATTTCCGGGTCAAGCAGCCCGGCGACGATGCCATGGAGGTGTGGACCGGATTCGACCGGGAGCGGCTCGGCAAGCTGGCCGACGCCCTGTGCAGCCTGCCCGAGGACCGCAAGTATTTCCGGAAGGTCATGAAGCTCTTCAAGGACCGCCGGACCATGATTGAAGAGGACCGGCTGGATTGGGGCTTGGGCGAATTGCTCGCCTACGGCACCTTGTTGGTGGAGGGCCACCCGGTCCGGGTCAGCGGCCAGGACGTGGAACGCGGCACCTTCAGCCACCGCCACGCCGTGGTCAAGACCGAGGACACGGAGGAGGAGCGGATTCCGTTGAACCACCTCGA
>WTID01000229.1 GCA_011522855.1 Flavobacteriales bacterium | reverse complement strand
ACCTGCAGCGCCGCACCACCCAGAAGGAGGTGGACGACCTGAAGGCCGAGCAGAACGCGGCAAGCCGAGCCATCGGCGAGCTCTTCAAGGCCGGCAAAAAAGAGGAGGCTGAAGCCCGACGGGCCGACGTGGGGTCGCTGAAGGAGCGCGTCCACGCCCTCGACGAAAAGCAGAAGGCCCTCATCCAGCAGCAGGAGGAGGCCTTGCTTGAACTGCCCAACCGGCCCCACGACAGCGTACCCGCCGGCCAAAGCGAAGAAGACAACGAGATTGTCGCCGAGGAAGGCGACAAACCCGATCTGGGAGGCAACGCCAAGCCCCACTGGGAACTCGCCGACCAGTACAAACTGATCGACTTCGAGGCGGGGGTCAAAATTTCCGGTGCCGGCTTCCCGGTCTACCGCGGCAAGGGCGCCAAGCTCCAGCGCGCCCTCATCCAGTTCTTCCTCGACCGGGCGGACGCCGCCGGTTATGAGGAATTCATCCCACCCCACGTGGTCAACGCCGATTCCGGCCGGGGGACCGGACAACTGCCCGACAAGGAGGGCCAGATGTACCACTGCACGGAAGACGATCTCTACCTGATTCCGACGGCCGAGGTGCCGTTGACCAACCTGTACCGCGGCGACCTGCTCCCAGCCGATGACCTGCCCATCCAGCTGTGCGGCTACACGCCTTGCTTCCGACGCGAAGCCGGCTCCTACGGCAAGGATGTCCGCGGCCTGAACCGCCTTCACCAATTCGACAAGGTGGAGATTGTCCGCTTCGAAAAGCCGGAAAACAGCTATGCCGCCCTCGATGGCATGGTCGAGCACGTGCGCGGTCTGCTCCGCGAGCTCGAACTGCCGTTCCGGACCTTGCGCCTTTGCGGCGGCGACCTCGGGTTCACCTCTGCGCTCACATACGACCTCGAGGTCTGGTCGGCCGCCCAGGAGCGGTGGCTGGAAGTCTCAAGCGTGTCCAACTTCGAGACATATCAGGCCAACCGGCTGCAGTGTCGTTTCCGCAACGCCGACGGCAAGCCCGAACTCGTCCACACCCTGAACGGCAGCGCCCTGGCCCTGCCGCGCATCGTAGCCGCCCTGTTGGAGAACCACCAAACGGCCGACGGCATCCTCATCCCGGCTGCCCTCCAGCCCTACACCGGATTCGACCGCATCGCATGACGGGCCGGCTCTGCCTTTTCTTCCTGGTCCTGCTGACCGCCTGCGGCCCGAAACCCGGAACCCGGCACCTGGCTGCCCTCGAACAGGCGCTGCACCAAGTGGACAGCGCCGCCGCTGTGTACAATCAAGCTGCACACGATGCCGCTGGTCCGGCTCACGCCCGAGTGGACAGCACCCTTGCCATCGTCGAAGCCCGCCTTCAAGGGTTCGCGGTCAACCTCGAGCAGGGAAAGCCCTTCTCCCGACTCGACGAGCGCCGACGGATGCTCAAGCGCCAGCCCGGACGCCACCGCCGCATCTCTCAGGAAATCGACCGGACCCGGCGCCAAATCGGCCTCCTGATCGAAGCCATTGTCGACGGGGCGAAGGTGGACGCCCTCGGCGAACCCATCGACACGGCCTACTTCCGGCAGGCGGCCGAAGATGAACTGCGCATTTCCAGTCACCTCATCGAGGAGATGGACATCGCCTTGGACTTTCTCGAAAAGGGCCTGCGCGACCTCGATGGCCTGATCCACCGTGCGGACTCCGCCTCCATCGCCCTGACCACACCCCCGGCGGAATCCCCCATCTGATGCCGGTCCGCACCCTCCTCCGATGTGCGGTCCTCCTGGCCGGAACGCTCTTCCTTTCCTCCGACAGCCGGGGGCAGGGCGACCTTGAGCTGGCCACCTATTACTACAACACCGGCGCCTTCGAGCAAGCCCGCCTCTACCTCGACAACCTCTACAAGCAGGACCCCTCCACCTACGAGATGTACCTCAACACGCTGCTCGAACTCGAGGATTTCGATGCGGCGGAAAAGGTGGTCAAGTCCCGGTTGAAGAAGCGCAAGGACAAGAGCATGGCCAATGTGGACCTCGGCTCACTCTACCTGCGCATCGGACGCACGGAAGAGGCCAATGCCGCCTTCAACGAGGCGCTCGCCGAGCTGCCCAAGGGGCGTGGACCCGCCAAACGGCTGGCGGAGGCCTTCATCAAGCTGGACCAGCTCGACCTTGCCCTCGCCACCTACGAGAAGGCCATTCGGGAGGGCACGGACAACTACGCCTACCACTATGAACTGGCCAACCTGCAGGGCCTGCGGGGAGACTACGAAGGCATGGTGGACAGCTTCATGGCCCTGCTCCTCGACCGGCCCAACTACTTGCGGACCGTCCAGAACAGCTTCAACCGCAACCTCCGCGTGGCCTCGGATGCGCGTCAGGCCGACATGGTTCGCCGCAAGGTGCTCCGCACGTCACAAGACCATCCCGAGGCCACGGTCTACCTGGAGCTCCTTGTCTGGGTGTTCAACCAGCAGCGGGACTTCATGAGCGCCATGGCCCACGTGCGCGCACTCGACGAGCGCAACGGCGAAGGCGGACGGCGGCTGATGGAACTCGCGCAGGTGGCGGCCAAGAATGGCGATCTGGAGACCGCCTACGAGTGCTACGCCCTCGTTTCGGCCCAGGGAAAACAAGCCCCCCGGTATGCGCAAGCCCGACAGGCCATGCTCGGCGTCCTGACCGAACAGGTCACGGGACAATTTCCCCTCGACACCGCCGCTGCCCTCGACCTCGCCGACCAATACCGCACCACGCTGCAAGACCTCGGTGAGACCCCGAAAACCGCCGGCCTGATGGCCGACTGGGCCCGACTGCTCGCCTTCCACCTGGACGACGCCACAGCCGCCCAGACCCTCCTGGACCGCGCTGTCGACATGCCTGGTCTGCCCCTCGACATCCGAAGCCGGATCAAACTGGACCTGGGAGACGTGCTGGTGTTCGAGGACGACATCTGGAGTGCCTCCCTCCTGTTCAGCCAGGTGGACCTCGACCACAAGGAGGGCATCCTCGGCCAGCAGGCGAAATTCCGGAACGCCCGCGTCAGCTACTTCACCGGGGACTTCAATTGGGCCCAGGCCCAGCTTGACATTTTGAAGGCGAGCACCTCGAAACTGATCTCCAACGATGCCATCGACCTGAGCCTGCTCATCACCGACAACTTCAACATGGACACGCTGACCGCGCCCATGGAGATGTTCGCCCGGGCCGACCTGCTCCGTTACCGGAACCGGCTCGACGCCTCACTCGCGACGCTCGACTCGCTCACCTTGGCCTATCCGGAACACACCCTTGAAGATGAGATTTTGCTCATCCGGGCCGAAATCGCGTTGCAACGCGGGGCGTTCGACGCCGCCATTGGTCACTACGAGGACATCATCGACCTCTACGCCATGGACATCCTCGCCGACGACGCCCTGTTCGGGATGGCTGAGCTCCATGAAGAACAGCTGGGCGACCCGGACACCGCCCAAGGGCTCTACGAGCGGTTGCTCAACGAATATCCCGGGAGCCTGTATGTCGTGGAGGCACGAAAGCGGTTCCGGCGCCTGCGCGGGGACGTCCTCGAGTAAGTCCGGTCATCCCCGAGCCACCAGGCGCACCCCACTGAGGACCACGGCCCCATACACCGCGTGCAGCCATCCAATGGCCTCACCGTCGAGCCACCCCCACATCAAGGCAAAGAGAGGAATCACGTAGGTCACCGAACTCGCGAAGAGGGCATCTGTCCGCTGAATGAGCCGATTGAACAGCATCAACGCTCCTGCCGTGCCGATGCAAGCCAGCACGACCACCGCCACCAAGGCAGTGGACCCCTCGGGGTGGGCCGCCACGGCCCCCGGCCCGCCGAGCAGGAAGAACCCGACGGCCGAGGGCACGGCCGTCATGCTCAAGGCCACCGCACTGATGGTGACGGGCCCGACTTCCGCCAATCGGTTGCGGACCACATTGATGCTCAATCCGTAGCCCGCCGTGGCCAGGACCACCATCGCGGCAGGAAGCCAATGCACCTCGCCCGTCCCATCCCGAAGCGACATGAGGCCCACTGCGCCGGCGAAGCCGAGGAGCAGACCCCCGGCTTGCTTGCGCCGCACGGAGGTGCCGTAGACGACCAAGGCGATGACGAGGGTCCAGAGTGGGCTCAGGGCATTCAGCATGCCCGCTGTCGCACTCGGCAACCGGGTCTGGGCATGGGCGAAGAGAATCGCCGGGAGCAGGCTGCCGATGAACCCGTTGACGGCCAGCGCCGTCCAGACTCCGCGGTCCCACCGGCGCGCGCGGCGGAAAGCCACCGGTGCCAGCACCAGACCCGCCACCGCGATGCGGAGCAAGCCCAGCTGCAGGCCATCGAGGACCGCCGGGGAACCCGGGCCGCCGCCCCAGCCGAACAACCCGATTTTCATCAAGATGAAAGAACTCCCCCAGATCGCCGCAAGGAGCACGAGGACGAGGATCTGTCCGGCAGACGGGGAGGAAGGAGAAGCGGTCATCGCGCTTGTTAACAGCCCTGGCCCATCGGGGTTGAAGGACCGGGAGTAAATTGTCTGCGAATTACGTCCATCACCGTGCACTTTTCCGCCTCCCCGGCCGCCTTCTCCCGCTCCCTCTCCATGGGCCTTGCCCTCGGTGTGGTGCTCGTCTCAGGCTGCTCCCAGTGTGATGTCCCCGTGCGGCACGTGGACCGCGCCGGCGCCATGGAAGAAACCGTTGCCCAGCTGGCCATCTCCGGCATGATGTGCGAAATCGCCTGCGTGTCCAAGGTCCGCAAGGAGTTGTATGACCTCCCGGGGGTGACCCGCGCGGACATCCAGTTCGACGCCGACCGGAAAGTGGACACTGCGCTCGTGGTCTTCGATCCCGAAGTGGTCAGCCCGGAGACCCTCATTGCCACCGTCGAGGACATCGGCGATGGCCTCTACGATGTGGAGACCGCCGAAGTGGTCCACTACGCTCCCGAATCCTCACGCTGACCGTGTCCCCCTCGCCGGACCGCCTGTCCCTCTGGATCCGCCGGACTGCACGGGTCGCCTTCGTTTCGGCCTTCCTGGTCGTGCTCGCGGGCAGCATCGTCCGCATGACCGGCAGCGGCATGGGCTGTCCGGATTGGCCACGGTGCTTCGGCCTGACCATTCCCCCGACGGAGGAAGCCCAGGTGCGCTGGCAACCCGGCACAGAATACGGCGAGGGCCGGATGATTCTCGAACGGGATTCCCTATGGGTCGCCCCGGCCGACCACCTCTCCGGGACCACCTTCGACGCCGACCGGTCCACGGGCCTGTGGACCCACTACACTAGGCACGACTACGCCCACTTCAACCCATTCCATACGTGGGTCGAATTCATCAACCGGCTCCTCGGCGCCTTCGCCGGACTGCCCGCCCTGCTGCTCGTCGCCCTGAGCCTCATCGCCGGTCTTCGCCATCGGAATTGGCGTCCACTGTGGCCCGCACTCGGTGCCCTGCTGGCCCTCGGCTTCGTCGCGTGGCTCGGCAAGAAGGTCGTGGATGGCAACCTCATCCCCGGGTCCATCACCCTGCACATGCTCGGTGCCTTGTCCATCCTGGGATTGCAGCTCATGACCCTGCGAAAGGCCGGTGCGCAGGCCCCCATCGTCAACGTCCGATCGCGCCGTTGGATCTGGGGCGCCGCCATCATGGCATTGGCCCAACTCGTCTTCGGCACACAGGTCCGCGAGGCCGTCGATCACCTCGTCCATGACGGCGTGGCCCGAAGTGAATGGCTGGAGCTGCTCCCGGAATGGTGGAAAGGCCATCGGACGGCCTTCTGGGCCGTCCTGGGCGGTCATCTCCTGTGGTTGTGGCCCGGACTTCGATCGGGCCGGACCACGGCATGGGAATGGACCGTCCTCGCCCTCCTCGCCGGTCAGTTCGCGACCGGACTTGCCTTCGGATGGCTGGGCATGCCGGCGGCCGCTCAGCCCATCCACCTGGTGCTGGCCGTCGGCCTCGTCCTCACGGACGGCTGGCTGCTGGGCGCGCAGCCACGGCGGTGAATCCCACCGCGAGGGCCCATTGGGCCAAGATGTACGTGGCCATCACCCAAAGGTGACCGTGGGCAATCGGCTCCTCGCCGAACCGCCCAAAGGCCAGGATCATGTCGCTCGCCACGAACGCGGTGGACCCCAGGCGCAAGGCACGGACGCCGGGTCCGGGCGCCAAGAACCAGCTGAAGGTGGCCATGATGGTGATGACGAACGCGTACACCGCCACGGCCGGTCCGAGCTCGCCCGCGGGTTCCCACAGGGCGCGCACCACAGCCGCCCCTTCCACGGCAAGGAGGCCACTCGCCACCGCGCGAACCCACATGGCGGAGGGCCCGGGACCCAGTTGGTAGGCCTGTCGCAAAGCGAGAATGAACAGCACGTGGCCCAGCAGGAAGCTGACCAGGCCGATGAGGAAGGCCGTGTCCCCGGAAAACGTGAGGGCGATGTCGCCGACCCAGCAAAAGGCCATGGCGGCCCACACACGGTTGCGCAATCCGAGATGGGCCCCCTCCCGGTTGTGGAGGGCCAGCCCGAGCCGCAACGCCAACAGCGGCAGGATGAGGGCCTTGGCGGCATCATGGACGCCTTTCCATTCCTTCGGATCCCAGCGGGAATCCCCGCCCGGCAACTCGGTGAGCCCGAAGGCGGAAGCCACAAACAGCGCGAGCACCACTGTGACGAGGGCGGCGTCCACAGTCTGCTCACCGCGCAGCGTCGGCTCTTGGGAAGGTCCGGAGGTCATGCCTGCAAAATGCCCCAAAAAAGTGGAGGGCAAACCCCGTTGGGAATGCCCTCCTTCCTTTGAACCAAACCAAAATGTTCAATCGGAATTGTCGTCAGGATGTGATCATTCGCAGATCTGTCCGTAGTAACCGAGGATGAACAGCAGGTCGGGTGCACCGACCACGCCGTCTCCGTTGGTATCGTAATCCCCGCAGTCCGCAAGGCACCCGTAGAAACCGAGCACATCGAGGATGTCCGTGGTGGAGACGAGGCCGTCGCCATTGACGTCTCCGGGACAGGGGGTATTGTCGTTCGGCTGATGGAAGCCCTGCGTGAGGTACTGTCCGGGGATGCTGGCCGTGCCCGTGAAGGTCTGGCCGATCGTGCCGTCGAGGTCGACGCTGCCATCGGTACCGGTGTGGAAACCGGAGGTGATGGCGTGGCGTCCGAGGACCGCCTGGGCGGACACCTCTTCGGTGAACAACCCGCACCCGGCGAGCAGCATGGCGAGGAAAAGGAGTCGCTTCATCTGAGTGCTGTCTATTGGGTGAATTCGGGTCCCTGGATCAGAGGTTCACGAAGATGTTCAGGCCGGTGGCGATGCCGTCGATGCTCAGCTGGGCGGCCAGGAGGCCGGTGCGGCTGGTCATGCCGGACACATCCGTATCGGTCAGGTCGAACGTCACCGTGTTGGCGTCGGCGACCGTCACCGTCAGGGTGGTCTCATTGCCGTCGAGGTGCAGCTTGTACGTACCGGCCGCGAGGTTGGCACCGGTCACCGTGATGGTCACGGCTGCCGCACCGAGGTCAGCGCCAAGGCCCGTGTAGGTGCCTCCGCTGAGGTAGCTGTACGCTTCCGGCATGGAGTGGGCGTGCGTGTCGATCTGGCCATCCACATAGCTCTTGTTGGCCGCCGCAGCACCGAAGGACGGCGTGGGCACGGTCAACGTCGTGCTGATGCTCATGGTCGCCACGTCGGCGCTGTTGAGCGTCGTCGCTCCGGACACCTGGAGGGCTCCGGCCACAATCGTACCGTTGGTCATCACGAGGTCACCAGAGGTGGTGATGGCACCGGATGCAGCATCCACACTGAACTTGGAGGCGCCGGAAGCACCCACGCGGAGGTTGCCGTCCGCACCGAGCGTGCCGTCGACCTCGGTGTTGCCGCTGACGTCGAGCGTGCTGCCCAGCGTCGTGGCGCCCGTGGCGCCGAGCGCACCACCGATGGCGGCGTCGCCCGTGGTCGTGGCAGAAGCGAAGCTGACGGCGTCGGTCGTGCCCACGGCCTGGCCGATGGCCACAGCTCCGTCGGTGATCGTCACACCCGTGCTTCCGGAGAAGTGGGCGCGCGTCTCAGCAGCGCTGGGTCCGGTGTAGGTCATGGCACCCGTGGCGGCGTCGTAGCTGAAGCTGCCGTCACCACCGGCATCCGTGGCGCTCAGGGCGGCGCGGCTGCGGGCATCCGTGTAGTAGAGGTTCGTAGCGCCTTCGGACAGGTCATCCGTGTCGTGGTTGCTGACGTCGCTCACCTGACCCGTCACATTGCCCGTCACGTTGCCGCTCAGGTTGCCCTGGATGGTGCTGCTGAAGGTCTTCGTGCCGGC
>WTID01000290.1 GCA_011522855.1 Flavobacteriales bacterium | reverse complement strand
GCCGCTTGCACGGCTTCGAGTGTGTCGTCCTCGGATGCATCATCGATCACGATGACTTCGGCGGGCCACCGACTCTGGGCAGCGAGGTCAGCCAGGAGCCGAGGCAGGGTATCCGCTTCGTTGCGGACCGGCAGGACGACGGTCAGAGCGGAATCGGGTCCTCCCTCTCTGGGTTCCGACCATCGCCAAGCACGGCGAAGACCGCGGCTCCAGCGCATCAGATGGTGGAGGTGAAGGACGAGGGGGAGGAAGAGGAGGAGCCAGCCCGGATTCACAGGGGCAAGTTCGCCATGCGCTCCTTGTTGCGCACGAACTGCCATTGCCAGACGAGGCCGACGAGGGCGGGGAGGATCAGGTTGATGACCCAGAGGCTGAGGGTGGCGCCGAGGATGGCCATGGTGTCGGCGGCAGTTGGTGTCGGCAGGGCGAGGAGGGCGGCGGCTTCCCGAAGTCCGAGGTCACCGAGGACCGGGACGGGAGCCAGGCTGGTGAGGCCCCAGGTCAGGGCGGCGCCACCGGATTGTTGGACCAGCTGATCCAACCAGAATTGGTCGGCCAGATGGCGGAAGGCCTGGAGTGCCAGGGTGAATTGCGAGAGCATCACCATGTACCGGGCCACGCTCAGGGTCAGGGCGCGGCGGCGGCGGATGGAGGGGATGCGGCGGGCCAATCCCCAATCGCCGGTGATGGGAGCGTCGCGCAGGAGCTTCCAGAAGCCGGGAGACCAACCGAAATACAGGCCGAGGGTCGCGAGGGAGAGCACGAGAACGGAGGCGGAAATCCATGGCATGCCCACCAGGGCCAATGCAATGCCGGCGGAGGTGATGGTGCACCACCATTGGGACACAGCGGAGGAAGCGGAGGCGCGCAAGGCGTGGCCCCGTTCGCTCTTCCGGGCGGCGCCCACGCGGCCCACGATGGCCCCGATTCGGAGCGGCCCGACGAGCGACCACGCCGTCCCGTACAGCACTTCACGCCATCGGCGCTGCATGGTGCCGTAGGGCATGAGCTCGGCCCACTTCATGGTTTCGAGGCCCCAATTGACGGGGGCGAGAAGGAGCACGATGAGCAGGAGGGAGGGCTCGATGTCCCAGTGCCAAGCCTCAGAGGGCAGGGCGCCCAGCTGCGAGGACAGGACCCAGACTGCGGCAAGCAACGGGATGCCCAAGCCGACCGCAAACCGGACGGAAGCGGGCAGGGCCGGAATGGACCACCGCTGTTGAATGTTCTGGGTGAGAGACTTGCTCATGGTGCTGATATCCAATGAACTCAAGATAAATATTATATACGTGGCGTCCTGCGCAAATCACAGGACATGAGTGTGAAATTTGTGGGCGTTCATGAACCGCGTGTCTTCCGGTTCCTCCGTGGAGAACCTTGTGCCTGTCGCCCGCGGATTCGTTCTGCGGAGACGCAATTTGCAAACGTGAGCGACGAACCGACCATCATCCTCGGCATCGACCCCGGCACCACGATCATGGGCTACGGGGTCATCAAGGCATGGTCCCGCAACCGGGTCGAGCTTCTTGAGATGGGCGCTCTCCATCTGTCCAAGGTGAAGGACCATGCCGCCAAGCTCAAGCGCATCCACGAGCGGTGCGCGGGCCTGATCGAAGCGCACACGCCGGACCACTTCGCGGTGGAAGCCCCCTTCTTCGGCAAGAACGTCCAGTCCATGCTCAAGCTCGGACGCGCCCAAGGCGTCGCCCTTGCGGCAGCGCTGGTCCGCGAGGTGCCGGTCGCTGAATACGCCCCGCGTCGGGTCAAGCAGGCCATCACCGGCTCGGGCGCTGCCTCCAAGGAGCAGGTGGCCGGCATGGTGCAGCGGACGCTGAAGATTCCGGACGCCGACATGCCGCGCGACCTCGACGCCACCGACGGCCTCGCCGTGGCGCTCTGCCACCTCTACGAAATGGGAACACCGACCTTGGGGGGCAAGGGCGGTGGCTGGGCCGCTTTCGTCCGCGAAAACCCCGGCCGCACCCGCTGATCAGCTGGCGGCGACGTCGGGGGTGAGGAGCGTCTGGGTCGGGAAGGCGAAGTCGAGCCCGGCGGCGTTGAA
>WTID01000016.1 GCA_011522855.1 Flavobacteriales bacterium | reverse complement strand
GGTAGAAGTCACTGCCGTCTGTGCTGCCTTGGAAGGGGCTGTCCGTGGTGGGCAGTCCAAAGGTGGTGCTGCCGGAGACCTCGCCTGTGCCGCCGGTGGCATTGGTTTCTCCACCCCATCCGCTGATGTAGACCTGCTCGCAATCGCTCACGAGGAAGGCGGTCGGGCTCAGGTCGATGGTGGTGGAGCCCGTTCCAATGGCCGTCTGCCATTCGATGTCGCTGAGGTCCGGCAGGAAGCAGGTGATGTACTGGCCGCTCCCGGGGTTGGAATAGACGTTGCCGATGACCGGCATGCCGCCCCTTGCTTGTCCGTAGGCATAGGGACGGCCGCTGGCGTCGCGTTGGACGAAGTACACCTGATCGTAGTCGGCCAGGCCGTGGTAGGTGCCGAACTGGGCGGTGATGTTGTCCGGGGAAGCGTTGAACTGGGCCACCCAGCCCTCTGTGTCCCCCAGTGGAGTCGGCTGAATGGATCCGTTGGGCAGGGGGAGGTTGGAGGACAGGGTGCCGCCGCCTACGAGGATTTCGAGGTTGTCCAGTCCGCCGAAGCTGTTGTTGGGCGCGACTTCGATGCTGTAGGCGGCATCGCTTCCGCTTCCGCCGAATGTGCGTCCGCACAGGAGTTCGGAGAGGTCGGCGCTGAACCCGGCGATGAGCGCGTCGTGGGCACCGGCGTTGGCCGGACTGCCCGGCATCGGCAGGTCGGTCGAGGTGGTCGTGGTGGCGATCCAGAGGCTGCCTTCCGGACCGATGTCGATTTGCCCGCGGTAGAAGTCACCGAAGTTGGCGCGGAGGCCGTTGGCGTTGTTCAATCCATCGATGCCGGACCCCCCGAAGAAGGTGGAGGCGTTGAGGGTGAAATCCCCGCCATCGAGGGTGAGGAGGTAGCAGTCGAGTCCATTGGGTTGGGTGTCGGATCCGTAGATGGTGATGTCCACGGCGGCGCCCGGGCTGAAGTCGGGTTGGACGACGCCGGCGGTGGTGGGGAAGTCCGTAGAGCCTGTGGTGCCGAACAGGGCGATCTGTCCCCAGGTGTCGTTGTAGGCGAGGCTGTGCGGAATGTCGGCGCGACTGCCTCCGATGTAGGTGCTGTAGAGCAGGCTGGTGCCGTCGGGACTGAAGACGGTGACCGCGGTGTGGCTGACCCCGTCGGCGAAATTGTCCATGGTGGCTTGGATGGCGCCGGCCGTGGTCGGGTAGCCCGCCGCGAAGGTCACCGTGCCACCGACGAGTGCGCCTCCCGGGCCGTTGCTGGCCGTGGTCCCGAAGTTGTCGCCCGTGCTGCCGGCATAGGTGGAGAAGGTGATTTCGGGGTCGATGACGAGGGGCCGGTTGTGGTCATAAGGCCCCACCGAGAATCGGATGTCTCCGCCTTCGATCCGGTAGGCGCATTCGACCTCGTCGATCGTGCCGCTTTCGTTCCATTGGAAGGCAAAAGGCGCGCTGAGTTCCGCGGAGAATCCGGCCTCGGCATCGTGCAGGGCATGGTGGAGCTGGAGTTCACCCTGTGGCCCCAGAGCGGGGTCGGCGCCGTGGTGCCGCCAACCGATGGCATCGGGGTCTGCCCCGGGTTCCACAGTGAATTCGAAGGCGGCCCGTCCCTGTCGGGTCCCGCGCCAGCGGAGCCGCACGCCCGGCCAAAGGTCTTCCGTCCTGAGCATGGTGGCGGCCTGGACGTGTTCGGCCCAGTGCGACGGGTCGTCCGAGAGGTAGAAGTGCTGACGGTCGGAGGCGAGTCCGCTTCGGACCCAGTGGTCGGCGTGGGCGGGGTTCGGGTCGAGCCATTGGGCCTGCCAGAGGATGCCTTTTCGGGCGCCGATGTGATGGTCCTCGGCCGCGTCAGTTTCCGGGGCCCATTGCCAGCAGGTCCACCCGGTTCTCTCCAACTGGACGCTGCCACCGATGGCTGCGGCGCGGTGCAGCACGTGGTCCGGCCATTGGCCCTCATTGGGCACGAACTGGACCTGCGCAGTCAGCGCGCCAGAGGACAGGAACAGTATGGTCGGCAGGAGGCGCACCATCGAACCAACAAGTTCGGAAACGGATTCGTTGCGGGCTCCG
>WTID01000010.1 GCA_011522855.1 Flavobacteriales bacterium | reverse complement strand
GCCCCTCATGCCGGGAGATGAAGTCCAGGGCCGCCTCCCGAGGCGTGCCGCCCACAGCGGGAGTCGGGTGCAGGGCGGTCATCACTTCCTCCACACCGCATTGGGCAGAGAAGTCGACCAGCGTCCGAAGGTGCTCGAGGGGGCCGTATTGGACTGTCTCGCGTCGTCCGAGCTGGATGTCGGAACAGGCAATCGATTCGAGGGCGTGGACCACGGCGTCCGTCACGAGTTGCTGCTCGTGGCGTTCCTTGTCCGTCCATGGGGTCGGGGCCACGCCGTTGCCAGCCATCCGGGTTCCCGCGAGGCAGGCGGTCCGGAAGTGGGGCCGTATCCCTTCCACGAGGGGTTCGGGAGAGGAGCCAAACCACGTGCCGATCTCCTCGTGGTGGAGGAGCCAATTGAAACAGTTGGGGTGGGCTGCGGCGAGCTGCCGGACAATGGCGTCGAACTCGAGGCCGTCCACCCGCACGCTCAAGCGGCTGGACAGGACCACCTTTTCGAGCGGGCTGTTTTCGATGGTCTCGAGGGCGAGGGCAATGCGGTCAAGATGGTCCTGACGCGCCGTCCCTTCCACGGTCGTGGCCTCCCGCAGGGTCTCCCGCTGATGTGGAGTGTCCAGGCGAGTGAGGGTCTCGAGCCGCCCCTCGACGATGAGGTCCACGTGCTGATCAGCGCCTTCCCATGGATGCATCCGGAACCGCACTGGGCCGTCCATGCCGGGCACAAGGCGTTCGAGCACAGCCGAACCCGGTCGGTGGAACAGGACCAGTGGTCCCTCGGTCATGGTCTGTGCATTGTCGCTCATGACACGGGTTTCTCCGGTTGGGGAACGAGCATCACGGTGAGCCTGCTGGTGCAGACCGCCCGGCCCTGCTCGTCCTCGATGTCGATGTGCCAGACGTGCAGCCGGCCTCCTTCGTGGTGGAGACGGGCCGTGCCGATGACCCAGCCGGAGCGCACGCCCCGCAGGTGGTTGGCGTTGACCTCGATGCCAACGGCACCTTTGCCTTTGGGAGCCGCAATGAAGTGGCTTCCCACTGAACCGAGCGTCTCGGCAAGCACCACGCTCGCTCCACCGTGGAGAAGGCCGTAGGGTTGGTGGGTTCGGGCATCCACAGGGAGCCTACCGACCACCCGGCCATGCTCGACCTCCAGGACCTCAAGGCCCAGGACCTCGCTGATGGTATCGGCCCCCAAGGCGCGCAGTTCGTCGCGGCTGATGCCGCCGGAAAGGGAGGAGTCCTCCGTCATCTCGACAAATTTAACCGGTGAAGGCCCCCACTGTTTCGCTCGGTCCATGAAGGAATCCCAACGACTCCCACGGGGGAGGCAAAATTTTTTTTCGTTTTCGAGGCAACGATTGAAAACGTGTCCGTCATACACGTGGATGCAGCTTCATGGCTGTATCGGTTTCAATATCCTTGCAGGTTTCGGAGGGGGCAGAAATGCCCCCTTCATTCTTTTCAGCCCAGCGCCACATGGAGGAGCTGTTTGGTTTCGAAGAAATCGTCCTGCAAGAGCGGGGACAGGGACCAGGAGGTGATCGGTTCCCGGACCGAAGCCAGTTCCTCTGAGAGATCGCCCCCCTTCAGATAGAAGACCCCGTTCGGGACGCCGTGCTGGTGGTCCCCATGGACGAGGGGACGCACCCAATCGAGAAAGGCCGGCATCCGGGTCACGGCCCGGCTGACAACAAAGTCGAAGGGCGGCCGGTCGGTCAGGCTTTCCACCCGTCCCCAGACGCCGGTCGCGTTGTCCAGCCCGAGGTCGCCGATGACTGCGTCCACCACCTTGATTTTCTTGCCAATGGAGTCGCACAGGATCCACTCGGCCTCCGGGAAGAGGATGGCGAGGGGAATTCCGGGGAAGCCGCCTCCGGTGCCGACATCGAGGAGGCGCGCTCCAGGTTCAGGCCGCAGCACGCGGGCCATGGCCAGGCTGTGCAGCACGTGCCGGACGAAGAACTGGTCGATGTCCTTGCGTGAAATGACGTTGATGCGGGCGTTCCACTCCCGGTACAGTGGGCCGAGTCGGGCCAATTGGTCACGCCGCTGTTCGTCGACGGGGGGCAGGGGCGAACCGAAATCCGGGCACTCCGCGGACAACGCCTCGAGCGCGGCGTCCACGGCCCTGCGGTCCTGCTCGGTGGGGGCCAAGGTCAAAAGTGCTCGCGGTCGATTTCGAGGACGCCGGCGAGGATGTCGCGGGCGCGGAAAAGCTGGGCTTTGACCGTGCCGAGGGGCAGGTCGAGCTCCTTGGAAATCTCGTCGTAGCTGTACTCCTCGAAGTACCGCAGCTCGACCAGCCGGCGGTAGCGCGGCTTGAGCTGGGCCACCACCTCGCGCATCCGGTTGACGCGCTGTTGCTTCTCCAGGGTCTGGCCGGGATCGAGTCCGTCGTCGGCCACCTGGATTTCCATGGTGTCGCCCTCCGCATCGGTGAAGCCCTTGTCCAGGCTCAGGGCCTTGATGCGCTTCTTCCGGATGAAGTCAATGGCCCCATTGGAGGCAATCTTGAACAACCAGGTGGAGAAGGCGAATTGCGGGCTGTACTGCTTGAGCCGACGGAAGGCCTTGCCGAAAGTCTCGATCATCAGGTCCTCGGCATCGTCGCCGTCGTGGACCATCTTGAGGAGCATGTAGTAGATGGGCTCCCGGTACCGCTCCATCAGTTCGGCAAAGGCTCCCTGATCGTGGGAGTCCAATGCCCTGCGGATCAGGCCATAGTCGTACTTGGCCTTGTCGGAGAGGTGGTCGATCACGACCGGTTTGTCGGTGCCCGCTGCGTCCATGTCGGCGATGAGGTGAAGGTTGACAGGGTGGCCAGACCGAGCAGTGCCCACCGCAATGGACCGAGCCCGAAAGCGCGGAGGGCAGTGGAACCGGGATGGTCGAGGTCCCTGGCGAACGAGGACAAGGTAGCGGAGCGCACCGTCAATGCAAGGCCCGCGGCCACAAGCGGTATCCAACCCCCGATGTGGACAAGGCCGGCGGCTCCGGCCACCGCCATAGCGGCCACGAGCGGGTCCAGCAGGGCGTCGGTGGCGAGGGTCCACCTCGCCCGGCGGCGATAGTGCGGAGCGGTGGTCAGGTGCCGCGTCTTGCGCCGGAAGGCATCCCCGGAGGAAGTGGCGGGCTGCGTAGGGCAGGCGGCATTGGCCCCTGAGGCCACCACCGGCCAGCACGCAAGCCCTTTCGCCGCGGCGTCCTGAACGAAGAGGTCGTCGTCGCCACTCGCGAGGTCCAGATGGCGGTCGAAACCGCCGATGCGCATCCAGTCAGATTTCCGGTAGGCCAGGTTCCGGCCGACCCCCATGTAGGGCGTGCCCGCGGCGGCCAGAGTGCCGTATTGCCAAGCGACGCGGAGGGCGTCGAATTGAGGCCAGGCCGGGCCGCCGTCAGGAAGGCTGAAGCCGAGCAGGACGTGGGGTGGGGCGTCGGGTCCGCCGAGGTGGGACGCCATGGAATGGGCCCAGTCCGGTCCAGGGAGGCAGTCGGAGTCGGTGAGGACGATCCGGTCGTGCCGGGCGGCGGCAATGCCGGCTCCCAGCGCCTCCTTCTTGCCGGGCCGTTGCTTGGCGTGGTTCACGACGGTCAGCTCGTCACCCTCCTGTTGGAGGCGGTCCTGAAGCCAGTCGGTTGTGCCGTCTGAGGATCCGTCGTCCACCACAATCCACTGCACGTCCCAACCGTCCGGAAAGCGCTGTCCGCGCCACATCGGCCAGATGCGCTGCAGGGCCTCGAGGTCATCGTGCACGCACAGGATGAGGGAGGCCGCCCGGTCGCCGCCCGGAGGCAAGTTGCTCTCCAGTGGCGGCCGACGGCGCCAAGCCGCATACAGACCCAAGTCCCACCCCATTCGGAGAAGGGCCGGGAGGCTGGCGGTCAAGGCGGGAATCCAATCCGGGGCGGGCGTCACTGGGCGTAAACGTACTCCAGCGGGGCATCCCAGCCACCGAGGAGGAGCACGATGCGGCCTTGGGAGGGATCGCGGAACGGCCGAAGGTCGAACGCCTTGTCCTGCGTGATCAGGGCCCTTCCGGGATCGCCATTGCCCTGGTGCTCCACGGTGAGCGGTTGCTGCCGGGGCAGGGATTTGGTCGCTGCACCCCCGGACACCAGCCGAAAGGTGTGGTCGCGGAAGCCTCCGCCGTATTGGACCGTGACCCGCAGGGAATCGCCATCGACCGACGCGGTCTGGACGGAGAACGGGCTGTCCCACGACGCGGAAACAGCATCACGTGAACCGGAACAAGCCGCGAGGACCAGGAGCGGAAGCAGGGAAAGAAGGCGCATCATGGACCTCAACGGAGCAATACCCGTTCCACGTGCACTCCGGCTGCGGTTTCCACCCGAAGCAGGGTCCAACCCCGTGGCCAAGTGGAGGTGTCGACGCGGCCATCCGCCCCCAAGGTCAATGGAGCCGAAATCGTCCGACCGAGAAGGTCCACGGGCGTCACCCGGGCTCCGGTGGGAACGCCACCCAGGATAAGGCTGCCGGTGGCCGGGTTCGGGCTCACGGTCAACGCGGCTCCCGACAGGTCTTCCACGGACATTTCCTGGGTGCAGAATTGCTCCAGATCGGAGTCCGTGAACTCGCCGCCGGTGTAGATGACGTCGCCTTGCGGGTCGTAGACGGTAAAGCTGCCTTCGCCATAGTCGCAGCACATTCCGTCCCCGTAGCTGTCGTCGACCTGGAGGATGTAGCACCCTTCCTCAAGGCAGAGCGGGATGGTGATGACGGTGCCGTCCAGGTCGTCCTCGTAGGGGCCGCCTGAGTAGACGACGTTGCCCAGGCGCCGGATTTCCCAAGTCGTCTCGCTTCCATAGTCGTCCAAGACCAGCTCGAAGGTGAAGTTGAACGTGTCCTCCACGAAGGCGGTGAACTCTACCACGGCTGCGTCATTGAAGCCATTCTCGTCCTGCGTTCCGTTGATGGAAAGCACGACGATCTCGACTTCCGTGGTGCCGTCCTCGGCCTCGATGGGGGGCAGGGCAAACGTCGTGTTGTCGTACTGGTTGAGGTTGCCGGTCCAGTTCACGGTCTGCTGCGGGCCGCCGTTGACCGTGTAGCCGAGGGTCGCCGACGTGATGGGGTCCGTACCAAAGTTGTTGAGGGTCAGTTCAATGACGACTTCTCCACCCCCACACAGCACGCCGTCGGGTGCCTCGGCGATGCCGATGCCCATGTCGAGGGCGAACGAGGTGACGCACCCTTCGCTCGGGTAGCCGTCCAGCACCTCGATGCCCAGACCGAGGGGGTCAAGGTGTTCGGTGATGCCGTTGTTGAAGCTGACGCCCATGCGGCCGTAGTAATCGAACTGGCCGTTGTTCTGGTTGCCGCTGCAGGCGGCCGCTCCGCCGTAGAGCTGGCCGATGATGCGGTGGTTCTGGTCGAAGAGCGGGGAGCCGGAGGATCCCCCCTCCGTCACGCCATCTTCCCAGGCATCGATCCACCAGACGGCCGCGCCGGCGGCATTGTCGTGGTCCGGAGCGTCTTCTTCAAAGCAGATTTTCTTCAGGTCCCCACTGGGGTGGTGGATGCCCGTGGCGTTCTGCACGGTCTCCTCATCGGTGCCATCCCAACCGGCGTAGAAGACGTCGTAGCTGGCCGGCGGGGTCTCGTCGAGGAGCAGGAGCCCGAAGTCCGAGGCACCGCTGCTGACGAGGAGCTCCGCGCCACTGACGGTCTGGTTCGTCGGTCCCGTGTTGCCGGTGCAGCCCTCCGTCTCGTGGTTGAACACGAAGACCCAGTTGCCCACGTTGCCCAGGCAGTGGTTGGCCGTGAGGAAGAGGGGGGAGCCGTCTTGGGCCGTGTTGTTGACCATGGCCCCGGTACAGATGGCAAACGCGCCCTGCAGGATGAGGGCCACGGAGCGCTTCTCGCACTGCCAGGTCGCGCCTTCCGGACAGTTCACGTTGATGTTGCAATCTCCACTGTTGCCGTACGGGCCGCGCTGCTCACCGAGCGCCTCGGCCACGAGGGCCGCCTTGCCGGCGATGTCCCGATAGGCGTGCACAACCTGGTCGATGTGAAGGGCCACGGCGTCCTCCTTGCCCGCCGGCACGTGGACCTCGACCACCACGGCATCCCCGGCCACGAGGCCCGTGGCGAGGCCGCCCCAGTCCTTCATGTTCCGGTGGTCGAATCCGCCGATGTACTCGATGCGGTCCGCGCTCCAGATGAACAGGCTCGCTCCCTTGGGCAGGTCGAATTCCGAGAACCGCAGGCTCATCGCCAGGGCACCCGGCGCTTGGATCTGGGTCCGCCAGACCCGGGTGTCCTCCATCTCCAGCCACACGCCGTCGGCCAGGTCGAGGTCCACCTCGAATTCCTGTCCGAACCGCCACGGGGCGCTCTTCACGAGGTCCGTCACAGCATCGCCCGCACGGAGGGCCTCCAGATCGATGCCCGGCATGCGGTGCACCGGCCACGCCGGGTTGTCCATGTTGGTGCCGGGGGTGTTCCAGAAGGGTGCGCCGCCGCCATGCGGCACTTGGGCGAGGAGGGTGAGCGGGAGCAGGAAAAGGGCCGTCAGGCCCGAGGCGCAAAGGCTTCGCAGGGTCATGGGGTTCGGGTTCAATGCAGGCAGGAGAAGGACGCAGAACGAGCCTTCCGGGTTGCAAGGTGGGGCACAAAGGCCGAGTTCAGGCAGGCCAGTCCTTGACGGCGTCCTGGAGGGCGAAGAGCTCGTCCCGCATCCGGGCGGCGTCCATGAAGGCGAGCTCCTTGGCGGCCCGTTCCATCTCGCGCTTCGTGCGGGCCATGAGCTTCTCCATGGCCTTGCGGTCCTGGGCGGCGATGTAGCCGGCGACGACCGGGTCCGCCAGGATGCCATCGCCGGTGGGGGTGGGCTCGGCTGCCATGGGCGACGGGCGGTCGTCGATGAGCTCGCTCTGCTCGAACACGGTCTTTTTCGTCCGCTTCACCTGCACGGGAACCAGTCCGTGCTCGGCATTGTAGGCCTCCTGCTTTTCACGCCGTCGGGCGGTCTCTTCGATGGTCTGGGCCATCGAATCGGTGATGGTGTCCGCGTACATCAGGACCCGCCCGTTCACATTCCGCGCAGCCCGTCCGGCCGTCTGCGTCAGGGAGCGGTTGGAGCGCAGGAAGCCCTCCTTGTCGGCGTCCATGACCGCCACCAAGGAGACCTCCGGCAGGTCCAGACCCTCGCGCAGCAGGTTGACCCCCACGAGCACGTCGATCACCCCCTCACGGAGGTTGCGGATGATTTCGATCCGGTCCAGAGTCTTGACTTCGCTGTGGATGTAGGAGCAGGAGATGCGCAGGCGGTCGAGATAGCGGGAGAGTTCCTCCGCCATGCGCTTGGTCAGGGTGGTCACCAAGACCCGGTCCCCCGCGTCGATGGTCGCCCGGATTTCGCCGATGAGGTCGTCCACCTGGTTCTGGCAGGGGCGCACCTCGATGGGCGGATCGAGTAGGCCTGTTGGGCGGATCAATTGCTCCACCACCACGCCCTCGCTCTTCTCCAGTTCGTAGTCGGCCGGGGTCGCGCTGACGTAGATGGTCTGGCGGATCATGCCCTGGAACTCGTCGTCCTTGAGCGGACGGTTGTCGAGGGCGGAGGGCAGTCGGAAGCCGTGCTCCACGAGGGACACCTTTCGGGAGCGGTCGCCGCCGTACATGGCGCCCACCTGGGGCACCGTCACGTGGCTCTCGTCGACCACGAGCAGGAAGTCGTCCGCGAAGTAATCGAGCAGACAGAAGGGGCGCTGACCGGGCTGTCGACGGTCGAAGTAGCGGCTGTAGTTCTCAATGCCGCTGCAGAAGCCCAGTTCCCGCATCATCTCGAGATCGTGCGTGGTGCGTTCCTCGAGGCGCTTCCCTTCAATGAACCGCCCCTGCTCATTGAACCACTGGACCTGCTTCACCATGTCCTGCTGGATCTCCCAGATGCACTGCTGCAGGGTGTCCTTGCCGGTCACGAACAGGTTGGCCGGATAGATACGCAGCGACTCGAAGGTGTGGAGGACGGTTCCGTGTTCCGGGTCAATGGTCTCGATGCGCTCAATCTCATTGCCCCAGAAGTGAAGGCGAACGGCGTGATCGGCGTAAGCGAGGAACACGTCGACCACGTCTCCATTGACGCGAAAGGAGCCACGGCTGAAGTCGCCGCGGGTGCGGTGGTAGAGGCTTTCCACCAAGCGGTGAAGGATGGCGTTGCGGCTGACCACCTGGCCGACCTTGACCTCGATGACACTCTTGTGGAATTCCACCGGGTTGCCGATGCCGTAGATGCAGCTGATGGACGCCACGACGATGACGTCGCGGCGACCGCTGAGCAGGGCGGACGTGGCGGACAGGCGCAGCTTCTCGATCTCCTCGTTGATGGCGAGGTCCTTCTCGATGTAGGTGCCGCTGGACGGGATGTACGCCTCGGGCTG
>WTID01000170.1 GCA_011522855.1 Flavobacteriales bacterium | reverse complement strand
CCGTCGGTGTAGGTGAATTCGACGACCAGCGGCATCACCAGTCCCCCGATGTTCTCGAAGGTGAGCTGGTAGAAGTGCTTGCCGGAGGACAGCATGGCGAGCTCGTCCTCGTCGAGGGCCGCCACGTAGTCCTGGTATTCGCTGCGCTCAATCTCCATCACAGCGTAGGGGTCGACGGTGGTGTAGTGGTCGTTGAGCTCGGGCCTGGCCTCAAGGCGGCTCTCGGCGATGTACTCCTCGTCGCGGACGAGGGCGATGTCCACGGGCTCGGCGTCTTTTTCGGCCTTGGCCAAGGGCTTCTCGACGTCGGGGTCGCCGGTTGAGATCTGGTACCATTGGATGTCGGACAGGGCGAGGTCCACGTGGTCGTTGGTGTAGAACCACCCACGCCAGAACCAATCGAGGTCCACGCTGGACGCATCTTCCATCGTCCGGAACAGGTCGGCCGGGGTGGGGCGCTTGAAGGCCCAGCGGCGGCCGTACTCCTTGAAGGCGAAATCGAAGAGCTCCCGGCCCATCACGGTCTCCCGCAGGATGTTGAGGGCGGTGGCCGGCTTGCCGTAGGCGTTGGGTCCGAACTGGAAGATGCTCTCCGAGTTGGTCATGATGGGGGAAATCCGCTTCGGATCACCGCCCATGTAGCCCGTGATCTTCCGGGCCGGTCCACGGCGCGTGGGGTAGTTCCGGTCGAACTCCTTTTCGGCGAGGTACTGCACGAAGGTGTTCAGGCCTTCGTCCATCCACGTCCACTGGCGCTCATCGGAGTTGATGATCATCGGGTAGAAGTTGTGGCCCACCTCGTGGATGATCACGGAAATCATGCCGTGCTTGGTGCGGGCGCTGTAGGTGCCGTCGGGCTCCGGACGTCCGCCGTTGAAGCAGATCATCGGGTACTCCATGCCGATCCACTTCGTGTGGACGCTGATGGCCACGGGGTAGGGGTACTCGCAGGCGAATTCGCTGTAGGTCAGCAGCGTCTGGGCCACGGCCTCCGTGCTGTACTGTTCCCAGAGCGGATTGCCCTCCTTGGGGTAGTAGCTCATGGCCAGCGGCGTGCTGTTCTCGAGTTCTACGGCCATGGCGTCCCAGATGAACTTCCGGCTGGAGGCAAAGGCGAAATCGCGAACGTCCTTCGCCTTGAACCGCCAAGTGGCCAGTCCCTTTTCCTTGGTCTTCTCGTTTTCCCGGGCTTCCTCTTCGGTCACGATGAGGACCGGCTTGTCCGAGGCCTTCGCCTGCTCGAGGCGGGCCCGCTGCTCGGCCGTGAGGACCTCCTTGGCATTTTGCAGAACGCCGGTCGACGCCACGATGTGGTCGCTCGGCACCGTGATGCTCACGTCGTAGTCTCCGAACTCGAGCGTGAACTCGCCGCTGCCGAGGAACTGCTTGTTCTGCCATCCCATCCGGTCGTAGTACGCACAGAGGCGGGGGAAGAACTGGGCAATGGTATACAGGTAGTTGTCCTCCTCCGGGAAATGCTCGTAGCCGCTTCGGCCGCCGTCCTTCATGCGGTCGTTGATGTTGTACCACCAATCCACCTGGAAGGTGAATTTGCCGCCCGGGGCCAGGGGCTTGGGCAGGTCGATGCGCATCATGGTCTGGTTGATGGTGTGGGCGAGGGCCTTGCCGCCGGCGTCCTTGACCGCTTCAATCTTGAAACCACCATCGAAATCCGGCTCGAGGTCGGCGATGCGGTCAAAGGTCATCCGGTCCTCCATGAAGCCCTCGCGGATCATGTGGCTGTCGCTGTCGAGGTCCCGCACGTTCTGGTCGAGCTGGAGCCACAGGTAGCGGAGCTCGTCCGGGCTGTTGTTGATGTAGGTGATGGTCTCCTTGCCGTCGATGCGCTGGCGGCCGTCGTCCAGGCGGATGTCCATCACGTAGTTCACAGTCTGCTGCCAGTACTCGTGCCCCGGAGCCCCGCTGGCCGTGCGCACGCTGTTGGGCGTGGGGAGCACGTCGTAGAGCTGGCGGAAGGGGTTGTCGTTCGTGTTGCCTTCGAGCTGGGCACCGGCCGTCACGGCCATGGCGACAAGCCCCATGAGGAGGGGAAGGCGAAGGAGATTCTTCTGCATCGTGTTGTCTGCTTGCAAGGTCTCCGGCCACCGCGGAAGAAGGGCCGGAATGGCAAGATAAGACCTCCTGCATGATGTAGTTTCGTGTTCATGCTCCGGTTCGTTCCCTTCGCCGCCCTGTTCGCCCTGCTGTCCATCCCGCTCACCGCCTTTCCTGTGGTCCTTCCGTCCGCACCGGACGCCGCACATCCGGACCACGGAGCGCCGTTCCACGAGCAGCTGTCCGGCCAATGGGTCATCGAGGGAGAGGATGGCGAGGCGCGCCGCCTCCGGTTCTACGAGGATGGCCGGTTTGCCTTCCAGGGCGAATCGGGTTGGACCGCCGGGTCCTTCTTCATCCTGCGGTCGGACGAGCGCAGCAAGGGCGTGTTGAGGCTGGAGTACTACCTCGATGGCAACCTCCATTTCCAGGAGGTGCGCTGCGAAATTCACTTCGAGGCCCACGCCGACCATGACGGCGACCACCACAACGGGGACCATGCCCACGAGGACCACGATCACGGCGAGGAGCATCACCACGAAGGGGACCATGACCATGGCGAAGTGGAGGGCGAGCACCACCACGAGATGCTCATGGTCGAGTCTCTGCCGGCCGCGGAGCAGTCCCTCGATCTAGACGGGGACTACGAACACGTTCACTGAGCCCGGCGGCAGGCGATCACGCCCGCGACGAGGGCGATGAGGTAGAAGCTGCCCTGAACGAGGGCGTATTGCTTGAGGATGGTCCAATCCCCAGGGACAATGGGGGGGTGGCTCAGAGCGAACCAGGCGAGCCATCCGGCCACCAGGACCAGATGGAGAACGTCGAGCGCCAGGGACCAAGACTGACGGCCGAGGTGGGGAAAGATGCCGGACAGCGAGGAGGCCGCGACCCACGGCACCATCCAGGTTGACAGGATGCACATCACGGGCAAGAGGTCGGCCCACCTTGGGCCCAGCAGGGAAACGACCCAAGCGTCGGGAACCCCATGCAGCAAGACGACGCCCAGGGCGGCCGTGCCCAGAAGCGGCACCGCCCAGCGGAGATACACCGCGGTCAGTTGGGAGGCCGGAATGTCATTGAGGAGGCGGAAGAACACATCGTTGACGCCGCGGATCAGCAGGCCGGCCGCCACGGTCAGATACGCCATGGCCGCGCCGACCTGTCCCACGGTGTCCTTCGGTGCGGCCTCGAACAGGTAGAGGATCAGCAAGGCGTTGGCGCCCATGGCCAGCAGATTGGCCGGGGTCGTGTACCGCACGTAGTCCCGGTCCAGTGACCAGGCCGCGCGGCGTTTTTCACGGGAGCGGTGGCGGGCGGCAGTGAGCCCGTTCATGGAGCGGAGGGCCAGCCCAGCCGTGAGCCATTGTCCGGCGATGCGGCCGGCGATGAGTCCCGTTCCCGCCAGGCCGGTGAAGACAAAGCGCAAGGCCTCGCCGGACACGCCACCCCAACCCCGATGGCGTGCGACCAGATCGAAGCGGTTCTCCCGGGCGAGCCAGGCCGTGGCGAGGTTGCCGAGGCCCAGTCCGACGACACCGAGGGGGAGCCAGAACCACAGGCCGGACAACCGCCCCATGTCGCTTCCGCTCCAACGAAGACAGAGCACGGCCAGGCAGGACACGAGCGCGGCCACACCGAGGGCGCGGAGGCCGTTGGTCAACGCGGCCCGGGCCATGTCATCCCGGTCGTGCTTGACGACAGCCAGATCCATGCGCACCGTGGCCACGGCGCCGAAAAGGCCGGCCCATTGGGAGTAGAGCGCGAAGTCGGCAAAGTCCCCGGGTCCATAGCACCACCGTTGGAGCAGGGGCAGGGCGAGCAGGGCGGCCCCTTGGACCCCGGCCGCCGCCGTCACCAACCGAACCACATTCCGGAGCGGGTGACCGCCGTTCGGTTCAGGATTCGATTTGTGGGGCATCATGGGGCGTGGACCCCAAAGAAACGCGTTGACTGCGAGTCAGGCTCAGTACTGGACGGGCACCACCTCGTGATGGCCCACCGTCGGAAGGCTCAGGACGTAGCTGCCGGCCGGAACTGCCACGCCATTGAAGGCCTCCATCCGGCCTTGTTGGACGGTGCGGCCGGCGAGGTCGACGAGCCGCCAAGGGAGGCCCAAACATCCGTCACACTCCACCGAGAATCCGAATCCGACCCACGCGACGGAGACTGCGGTCTCCTCGGGGCCATCCAAGCTGAGAACGGATTCCGCCGAGATGGGGGAAGAGCCATTCAGCTCCTCGAGAAGGTCGCAGAGTCCATCCCCGTCGGTGTCGTTGGCATTGGGTGAGCACGGGTCTTCTGGATCCCATCCAGACAGGAGTTCCTCCATGTCGCACCACCCGTCCGCATCGGTGTCGGTGACCACGGGGCTGCAGGGATCAATCTCATTCCAGCCGTTGGCCCGTTCGATGCCGTCACACCAGCCGTCCCCATCGAGGTCTCCACCATCCGGCGAACAAGCATCTGCGGGATCCCAGCCTTCCAGGATTTCGATCACGTCGCAGTGACCGTCGCCATCGGCATCCTCGTGATAGGGGTCACACGCATCTTCCGTGGAGGATCCGATGATGAGCTCAATCTGGTCACACAGGCCGTCCGCATCGGTGTCCTCGCCCAAAGGGTCGCACGTGTTGTTCGGGTCGGTACCGTTCGCGATTTCGGCGCTGTTGCACAGGCCGTCCATGTCGGAATCCGTTCCGTCCGGGCTGCACGGGTCGTTCATGTCGGAGCCCATCACGAGCTCTTCATTGTCACAGTATCCGTCTTCGTCCGCATCCGAGTTGGAGGGGGAGCAGGCGTTGAAGGGGTTGGATCCCATCAGCTCCTCTTCGATGTCGCAGAATCCATCGCCATCCGTGTCGACGCCGACCGGATCACAAGGGTTGTTCGGGTCGGACCCAACGTAGGCCTCGAGCGCATCGCAGGCTCCGTCGCCGTCGGTGTCGTCGATGCCCTCGCTGCCGAGGTCGCACGGATTGAAGGGGTCAGTGCCCCACAGAAGCTCGGCGGCATCGCACACGCCATCCCCGTCACTGTCGAGCATGTCGGCCCCACAAGGCTCCTCCGAGTCGGACACCAACAGGCATTCGGCGGAGGACACTTCCGGATTTTCGACCAGGTCGATGAGGAACTGGCGGTTGGTGTAGTCGCTGAGGTATGTGCCGAACCAGTCTCCTCGCGCCACCACCACGCCGTCACAATCGATCACGACGATGCCGGCTGGCCGCATGAAGTAGTGGGTGTACATCAGGTTGTCCGGCGAGTCGATCAGGATGTCATCAAACGGGAAGTTCCAGTTCGTGTCCGAACCGGGACCCATCCAATCCATGACGATTTGGGCCGCATCCAGCCGCTCCTGAACCGTACGGTGCTGGAGCATGTATTCGCCGTGCGGGCCAGGAATCGGGAAGTCCGGACAGTTGGAGGGGCAGTTCTCCATGTCGAGGGCGTGCGCCTCGGCCACGTAGACCGGGACCCAATTGAACATGTCGAAGTGTTGGGTGACCCATTGAATGGGCGACACAGCCTCCATCAGGTCCCAGTCGTTCTGAAAACGGACGCAGGTGGCCGATCCGTTGAACAGGATGGTCGGCTTGGTCTCCTCCACCTCATTGGACAGGATGAATTCCTCTCCATTCAGGGTCCAGAGATGGAAGTCGCCCACTGTATCACCGATGGCATACCCTCCCGAGAAATCGTTGGCCTCACCGCTGTAGGGCAGGTCGTCAATGCTGTCCGTCGGGAGCGGCTGGGCATCAGATCCGAGCCAATCAAAGTGCTCGTTCTGGGCAGAGACAGAACCTGCAGCTGCGAGGATCACCAGGGCGAAAAGAAATCGTCGGTTCATTGCGCGTTGGCAAAACAACACCTCAGAAGGGGCTCGCGTTGCGTCGCTCACAAGTTTTACGAACTGAGACAGTTGCATGAGGGGAGAACCCTCCATATAGCCGGTTGTTCATCGGAGGTCAAATGCCTTCCACGGCCGAGGCCTCCAGCCAGCCCGAATTGCCATTGGCGAGGCGAACCTGACGCCATGCACCTTCCTCCCTGAGAAGTTCCACCACGGTGCCTTCGTGAAGCACGAAGAGCTTGGAGGGAGTCTCTCCACCAGAGGGGGCGCTCATGACCTCGACCCGCGGCACCATCACGACGGCGCCCTCTTCGGATACGATGCGCTGGTGGGTCTGTTTGCTCAGGGCGCCCAATCCCAACGCGAGCAACAACACCGCCGGGGCCGTGAGGCCGAGCCACCGGCGTTGGGCGATGTCTTCCCGGAACATCCGGAGGCCCAGCAGCCCGAATCCGAGCAGCCACAGGAAAAGGGAGGCCGCGGTCCATCCGGCCAGCCGCTCCTGGGAGATCAGTTCCCGCCAGAGGGAGGCGATGCCGATTTCCGGCATGCCCTCGATGCGGTCCGTAACAGCCGCCTGGGCCAGCAGCAGATTGGCGCTCAGGTCGTCGTCATTGGGACGAAGCCTCCGGGCGCGCTCGTAGTGCAGGATGCAGGGGCCGATCTGGCCGGCCTTGTAATGGGCGCCCCCGAGGTTGTATTCCAGTTCGAAGGAGGTCCACTTCTCCGCCACGGTCGTGTACGCGGCGATGGCCTCCTCGTATTCTCCATTGGTGTAGGCGACGTTGCCGCGTTGGAACTCGGCCAGGGCACCCCCCGGGTCCGGAGCCGCCGAGGCCGCCAACCCAGTCCACAAGAGCATCGCCAGGACTGCGGCCCCTCCTCCGGCCGATTCCCGTCGGGGAGCGGTGTCCAGTTGCTTCTGGGCTTCGCGGATTCTGTCCGCCAAGGCGGCGGGTTCGGGCGCGCCGGGAGCGAAGCGTCCACGGTCCACGGCGTCCACGATGCCGAGCCAATCCCGGGTGGTGGATTCGGAACAACGGTCCCTCAACGCGGCCTCGTAGGCCGAGCGGCTTGCTTCGCTTTGAGTGAGGTCGAGCAGAGCCTGCAGGTAGGCGTGCACAGCGGCCCCGAGTTGGTCGAGCGACGCCTTGCCCCGGTCCGCATCGCTGAGCAGGGCCTTCAGGGCCTTTCGGGCTCGCTTCTTCCGGGCGGAAGCCGGGTCCGACTCCTCCCGCCTCCGCCGGGTGCGCATCATGGCGAGGACGGCCAGCCCCAAGGGCGGAAAGGCCCACAGGCCGAGATGGAGGGGACCGCCGAAGAACGGCTGGGTGCGCGGGCGCAATTCGGTCTCCGTCCGAATGAACCGGACATCCCGGGTGAGGATGGTCACGTCGGATTTGCTGTTGAAGCCGAACGAAGGCCCTTCCTCGGCCGATCCTTCGATGTCCAGGTGGATGGACGGGGCAGACACCCGCTCGTGCCGGGCGGTTTTCCAATCGAAATAGGAGAGGTCGGGCAGGGCGATGTCGTAGGCGCCCTCCGCTCGGGGAATGACCAGATAGGTCAGGGTCCGTTTTCCGCTCTGGCCGCTCACCGTCGTGCGGATGCGGTCCTTGATTTCCGGGTCGAAGACCTCCAGGTCAGCCGGCCAATCGATGTTCGGCGTGCCGATCAGCCCGAGGTTGCCTTGTCCGCTGAATTCGAGGGTCAGGTTGATGGCCTCGTTGGACGCCAGTGGGGGCGTGCCTTCCGAGAACCACCGGACCTTGAGGTCGCCAAAGGTGCCGAGTGAAGGGGAGGGGGCGTTCCCGGGCAGGGGCTTCACCTCGATGCTCACCGGGCGGGCGGAGGAAGCGAGGGGCCTCGTGTTGAAGAAGGAGATGCGCGCTTGGGCCTCGACATCGAAGCCCTCGAGCTGCAGGGTGCCGGTCTGGGTGGGGTACAGGATGTCTGTCCGGATGGTGGCCACCTGGAAGCGCTGCCCATTGATGACCGTGTTTTCCCATCGGGGGTCCTCTCCCTCGACGGTTTCCCTCCAGGCTCCGGTCAGGTCCGGAAAGGTGTAGCTCCGCACGTCCACGGCATCCAGCCGGTTGTAGATGCGGTATTGGATGCGGACGGGCTCACCGAGGAAGACGGACCGCTGGTCCGCCTCAATGACCGCCTCGAATTGGGCCGGAGCAGCCGAATTGCGGTCGCCTTCGGCCACCACACGCAAGGTGATGGGGCGGGTTTCGAGGATGTCCCTCCCCGATTTGAACCGCTGTGCCGGAATGCGCATGACCCCCACCTTGGAGGCCACAGCGGTGTACGTGTAGCTCCGGCTGGACGACACGGATCCGTTGACGATCTGCGTGCTGTTCGAGGTGGAGGGGCCACTGACGAACCGAAGGCCTTCCACCGAGGGAGGAGCGGTGAAGTTGACGCGGGCGTCCTTGAATTCGAAGGTGATCCGGAAGGGTTGGTTGGCCACGACGGGATTGCGGTCCACCGTGATGGAGGCGCTGCCCTGACCGAAGGCCGTCAGGGCGGACGCGGCGAGCATCAGCGCCATCAGGACG
>WTID01000045.1 GCA_011522855.1 Flavobacteriales bacterium | reverse complement strand
GAAGGCCTACCGGAAGCTGGCCATCAAGTACCACCCGGACAAGAACCCCGACGACGCGGAGGCCGAGTCCCGATTCAAGGAGGCCGCCGAGGCCTATGAGGTCCTGAGCGATCAGCAGAAGAGGGCCAAGTACGACCGGTTTGGTCATGCGGGCATGGGGGGCGCGGCCGGTGGCGGCGCCGGCATGAACATGGACGACATCTTCAGCCAGTTCGGCGACATCTTCGGTGGTGCCTTTGGCGGGGCCTTCGGGGGTGGCGGAGGCGGACCGCGTCGGATGAAGGGGTCCAACCTGCGCATCAAGGTCCAGTTGACCTTGGAGGAGATTGCCGAGGGCGTCACCAAGAAGGTCAAGGTGTTCCGCCTCGTCCAGGCCGAGGGCGTGGAATACGATTCCTGCCGCCAATGCGGTGGGACGGGCCAGGTCCGCCGGGTGACCAACACCATCCTCGGCCAGATGCAGACGGCGTCGACCTGTCCCGCCTGCGGAGGTCTGGGCCGGAGTGTCAAGTCCAAGCCGAAGGATGCGGACGAACACGGCTTGCGCCGCGAGGAGACCGTGGTGGAGATTGAGATCCCCGCCGGCGTGGAGGACGGCATGCAGCTCAACCTCCGCGGCAAGGGCAACGCCGCCCCCGCCGGGGGCATGGCCGGAGACCTGCTGGTGCAGATCCGCGAGGTGGACCACGAGTTCTTCACCCGCAACAGCCGCAACCTCCACCTCGATCACTATGTCTCCTTCGTGGAGGCGACGCTCGGCGCCCAGATCGAGATCCCCCTCCTGCAGGGCAAGGCCAAGATCCGGGTCGAGCCGGGCACCCAGAGTGGAAAGATCCTGCGCCTGAAAGGCAAGGGATTGCCCTCCGTGGACAGCTACGGCAAGGGCGATCTCCTGGTCAACCTCAACGTCTGGACCCCGCAGGAATTGAGCTCGGAAGAGCGGGACATCTTGGAAAAGTGGCGGGAGGCCCCCAATTTCCAACCGGACCCCGACCCGCGCGAGAAGGGCTTCTTCGAGCGCGTGCGGGACATGTTCAGCTGACCCCATGACCCACGCCCTCCGCATCTCGGGACTCCGGAAATCGTTCGGTGAACAACAGGTGCTCGATGGCGTCGGATTCGACGTGCCGAAGGGCGCCATCCTCGGCCTGCTCGGGCCCAACGGCGCGGGCAAATCCACGCTCATCCGGAGCATCATGGGCATCGTCGAGCCCGATGGCGGGACCATCGAACTGGACGGGACGCCATGGAGCCGCGAAGCGGTCCGGCGCATCGGATACCTCCCCGAGGAAAGGGGGTTGTACCGCGACATGAAGGTGGGGGAGCAAGCCGTCTATTTCGCCCGGCTCAAGGGCATGGACCGGGCCGAGGCCATCACCGCGCTCAAGGTGTGGTTCGAGCGGCTTGAGGTCGATGGCTGGTGGGACAAGAAGGTCTCCGACATCTCCAAGGGGATGGCCCAGAAGATCCAGTTCATCTGCACGGTCGTCCACCAGCCCTCCCTGCTGATTCTGGATGAGCCGCTCAGCGGATTCGATCCCATCAATGCGCGCCGCATCGTCGATGTTGTGCGTTCGCTGGCCGAATCGGGGACGACCATCCTGCTTTCGACCCATGACATGCCCAGCGTGGAGCGCCTGTGCGACCGCGTGGTGCTGCTCGACCGGGGCAACATCGTCCTCGCCGGCGAGGCGGATGCCCTCCGCGAGTCGGGTTGGTCCGGTGAGCAGGAAGTCGTCTTCCGGGGCAATGACATTGCTTTCACCAACGCGCTCGGCACCCTGGCCCACCTCGACGGCATCCAGCCGGACGTGGCCGAGGGCACCCGTCGGGCCGCCATCCGGCTCCGGAATCCCGAGCAGCCGGGGCAGGTGCTCCAGGCCCTCGGTCAGGCGGTCGAGCTCCTCGAATTCGTCAAGGTTCGTCCCACCATGGAGTCCTTGTTCATCCAAGCGGTCCAGTCCGGGGCCGCCACAACCGAGCCGGCATCATGAAGGGAAGCTTGATTGGAGCGGTCATCGGCCGCGAATGGCGGACGCGGGTGTTCAAGCGGAGTTTCCTGCTGGCGACCTTGCTCATGCCCTTCCTTGGGGTGGGATTCATTGCCCTCACAGTCATGCTCACCGAGGGCACGGAGACCCGGAACCGCGTGCTCGTCGAGGACATGCCGGGCCTGATCACGCGCTTGGATGCGGCCAGCGGCCAATTTGTGCCCCGATGCCCCGGGTGCTTTCCCGAGCGGGACCTGCTCGAATACCGGTTCACACGGGAGGCCCCCGCGGACAGCGTCTGGCAGTCGGAGGGATACACCGCGCTGGTGGAATTCGATGAGTCCGTCCTGCAGAACAAGGCCGGCTATCTCGTCTATGAGACCTCGCCGGGGATGCAGGCCAAGCGGCGCATCGAGCGGGACCTCAGCCGGGCCATGGAGCACGCCCGTGTCCTCGAGAGCACGGAGCTCGATTGGGAGGCCTATCAGCGGCTCAAATTCGACCTCAACCTGGTGGACCGGGCGGCCTCCGACGCTGGAGACCGCACCGAGGGAGGCGGAGAGGAAATCCGCGGGTTCGTGGGCTTCATGTTCAGCGCCGTGCTGTTCCTCGTCCTCGCCGTCTACGGGGGGCTCATCTTGAGGAGCGTGGTGGAGGAGAAGTCCAACCGGGTGGTGGAGGTGCTCATCGCGGCCGTCCGTCCGGAGGAGCTCCTGCTGGGCAAGGTGGTCGGCATGGGCGCCGTGGCGCTGACGCAGATCGTGGCCTGGTCGGTCCTGTCGACCTTCGCCTTCACGGTGTTCCAGTTCGCCTTCGATAGCGGGATGGTTCCCGGAGGAGGCGCCGCTGGAGCGGGCGAGGTGCCCGCCGACCTGTTGACGGTGATGGCCGAAAACGAGTTCACCCGGGTCCTGCTCGACATCGATTGGGCCCTCATGGCGATCAGCACCGTGGTCTTCTTTGTCGGGGGGTACCTGCTCTATGGCAGTCTCTATGCGGTGGTCGGCTCCTCCGTGCAGTCCGAACAGGAGGGGCAGGGCATGGTGTTCCCCCTGATCATGCCGCTGATGTTCGCCTACTTCTTCGGGCTGCAGGCCATGGAGAATCCCGACATGGCCGCCTTCTCGTGGCTGAGTTGGTTCCCGTTGACCTCTCCGGTGATCATGCTGATTCGGGTGGCGGTCGGCGTCCCGTTCTGGGAGCTGGGGCTTTCCGTCCTTCTGCTGTTCCTCACGGCCCGTCTCGTGCTGTGGGTCGCCGGCCGGGCGTACCGGCACGGTGTGCTGGCGGGCGACTCCGCGTCGGGTTGGGCATTGTTGCTCCAATGGGTTCGTGGCCATGGACGGTGAGCATCGCCACCGCCTCGCCGTGGTGGATTGCGGCACCAACACCTTCACCCTGCATGTCGCCCGGTTGGAGCTCGGGGTGTGGAAGCCGGTCTTTCGCCAGCGGCGCTTCGTGCGACTGGGCCACGACAGTTTTCGGACAGGCCGGTTGTCTCCCCTCCGCATGCGACGGGGGCTCGATGTGCTGGCCTCGTTTCGGGAGACGGCCCTCAACTTCGGCGTGACCCACGTGCGGGCCATCGGATGCAGCGCCCTCCGGGATGCGGCCAATGGAGCCGAATTCGTGGCAGGGGCCGGAGAGAGGGGGTGGTCCATCGAGGTCATCGACGGAGACCGCGAGGCCGACTGGATCCAGCGCGGGGTGGCGGATACGGTCGGTCCGGATGTTCTCGGCGGGGACACCGCCTTGACCCTGGACATCGGAGGGGGAAGCGTCGAAACCGTCCTGTGGGACCGACAGGCCATCCACGGGCGCTTCAGCCTCGATCTGGGTGTGGCGCGGCTCACCGATTGGATCAAGCCTTCAGACCCCCTCAAGGCCAAGGACCTCGATTCCCTCGCCCGGATTGCAGACCAAGCCCTGGCCCCCCTGCTGGCCCTGGCCTCCGATCATCCTCCCCGGGTGCTCGTGGGCACGAGCGGCGCCTTCAACACCCTGGCCGCGCTCGAGTCGCCGAAGGCCAACTGGAATCCCCGGAACATCGCCGATGGGCTGCCCTATCCGACCCTGCGGTCGCGGTGCCAGGCCCTCCGGGCCACGAGCAAGGCGGACCTGGCCACCATTCCCAACCTCCATCCCGACCGCATCCCCTACATGTCCATCGCCTGCGCCCTCATCGAGCACCTGCTCGAGCGGATGCCTTCGGTCACGACGGTGCTGCGGTCGCGGCACACGTTGGCCGAAGGGGTGCTGTCGGAAGCGGCGGAGGTCCTGCCCGTTTCGGGTTTGTCCCCGGAATGGGTCGAGCTGACGGACCGCTGAGTCCGAGAGGGCCATGCCCGGATTTTCCCGCATTTTCGCACCATGGCCCACATCCTGATCATCGACGACGAACGGCTCATCCGCCACGCCCTGAAGGACATTCTCGAGTACGAGAAGCACACCGTGGACGAGGCGGAGGACGGAGAGGCCGGCCTGAAGGCCGCGCTGGACGGAAAGCACGATGTGATCTTCTGTGATGTGAAGATGCCGGGGAAGGATGGCATTGAGGTCGTGGAGGCCTTGACGCTCAAGGGGGTGGAGGCGCCGGTGGTGATCATGACCGGCCACGGCACCGTGGACCTCGCCGTGCAGGCGCTGAAGGCGGGAGCCTATGATTTCATCGAGAAGCCGCTTGACCTGAACCGTGTGCTCGTCGCGTTGCGCCATGCCACGGACCGGGAGGACTTGAGGAAGGAAACCGTGAAACTGCGCCAGCAGAAGCGTACGGCGGGAGGTCACGAGATGATCGGTCGAAGTGCGGCGCTGGAGGAAATCCGCGGCATCATCGCCAAGGTGGCCCCCACCGACGCCCGGGTCATGATCACGGGCCAGAACGGCACGGGAAAGGAGGTTGTGGCGCGCCGCATCCACGCCCAGAGCGAGCGCAAGTCCGGGCCCTTCGTGGAGGTCAACTGTGCGGCCATTCCCGGGGAACTCATCGAGTCCGAACTGTTCGGCCACGAGAAGGGCGCCTTCACCAGTGCGGTCAAGCAGCGCAAGGGCCGCTTCGAGCAGGCCCAGGGGGGCACCCTGTTCCTCGATGAGATTGGCGACATGGCCCTGCCCGCGCAGGCCAAGATGCTGCGGGCCCTCCAGGAGCGCGTGATCCAACGGGTCGGAGGGGACAAGAACATCAAGGTCGACGTGCGGGTCCTGGCCGCCACCAACAAGGACTTGGCCGAGGAAATCCGGGAAGGCCGGTTCCGGGAGGACCTGTTCCATCGACTCAACGTCATTCCCATCCATGTGCCGAGCCTCGCCGAACGGAGCGAGGACGTGCCCCTCCTCGTCGAGCATTTCCTCGGGGGTGTGGCGGCGGACCTTGGCGTGAAAGCGCCGCGGTTTGCGGAGGACGCACTGAAGGCCTTGTCCAAGGCGCCGTGGACGGGCAACATCCGGGAGTTGCGCAACGTCGTGGAGCGGCTCGTCATCCTGTGCGGCGACGAGGTGACCGCGGCCGATGTGAAGCGCCACGTCACCGCCGGCTGAGGCCGGAGGAGCCGTTTCCATCAAGGTCAAGTTGTTGATGGGGAGTTGATTGGAGGCAACCATGTACTAAGTACACCGTCTATGTTGCAAGAGCAACTCCTCTTCGACATGGATATCAATCAACGCGTCGTCCTCATCGTCTTCCTCGGAGCGATTGCCGCCTGTGGAGCCGCCCGGCTCTACGCCAAAGCTGGACAGCCCTTCTGGCACGCTCTGGTTCCCGGCCTCAACATCGTGGCCCTGATGCGGATCGTCGGTCGCCCCGAGACCCACGCCCTGTGGTTCCTGGTGCCGGTGGCCAACCTGTATTTCCTCGCCAAGTGGATGGTGGAGCTCGCGCAGAGCTTCGGCAAGCACCATTGGCTCGATCACGTCCTCGTGATCCTGTTCAATGCCTTCTACGTGCTGAACCTCGGCCTCGCCTACAACGAGGAGTACGAAGGCCCGGTCTACAGCAAGGAGACCGAGACGGCCTTCGCCTGATTCCCTTCCTGAACGATCATCCCTCGAAGAGGGCCCGGGCCGCATCGAGTGCGGCCGGTATGCCGTCGGCATTCTTGCCGCCCGCCGTGGCGAAGAAGGGCTGACCGCCGCCACCACCCTGGATGTGGCGTCCCCATTCCCGGACGAGTTGTCCGGCATTCCATTCCTTTTCCTGCGCCAGATCCTCGGTGATGAGGCACGTGATGGTCGGCTTGCCTCCAGCCCGGCTGCCGAACACCGCGTACAGCGGGGCGGCCTCCGCCTTGAGTTGGAAGGCGATGTCCTTGATCGCCCCCGCGTCGAGCGGAACCTCCGTGACGAGCATGCCCGGGGTACCATCGCCACCCGGCCGGTCGATGTCGGCGAGCAGCTGGCGCTTGATGGCCATGGCCTGCTCCCGGCGGTGCCCCTCCACCTCCTTTTGGAGGGAGGCCACCTTGGCCTGCAGATCTTCGACGGCCGCCACCAGGTCGGACGGGCCCTTGAGGACCTCGGTGGTGCGGCGCAGCACGTCGCGCTGGGCCACGGTGCCGTCCACCGCGCGTTGGCCGGTTTCGGCCTCGATCCGGCGGATGCCTGCGGCCACGGCACTCTCCGAGGTGATGCGGAACAGACCGATCTCGCCGGTGGCCTCGACGTGGGTGCCCCCGCACAGTTCGACGCTCGACCCGAACCCGATCATGCGGACCGTGTCCCCGTACTTCTCCCCGAAGAGCATCATGGCCCCAGCGGCCTTGGCCTCCTCGAGCGGAATGTTGCGCCGCTCATCGAGGGCGCGGTTCTCGCGCACGGCCGCATTCACCTTTTGCTCGACCTCGAGGAGATCCTCGGGCGTCAGCTTCTGGAAATGGCTGAAATCGAAGCGCAGGGCGGCGTCCTTGACGAGGGAGCCCTTCTGCTCGACGTGGGTCCCCAGGACGTCCCGAAGGGCCTCGTGCAGGAGGTGGGTGGCCGTGTGGTTCAGGGTGGTTTCCCGTCGCTTGTCGGCGTGGACCCGCGCTGTGAACCGGGCGGTCGGATCGGCTGGAAGCCGGTCTGAGATGTGCAGGATGAGTTCGTTTTCCTTGCGGGTCGTCAGGATGGGCAGGCTTCCGTCGGGCCCGATGAGCTCACCGGTGTCCCCGACCTGTCCTCCGCCTTCCGGGTAGAAGGGGGTGAGGTTGAAGACCAATTGGTAGCGGGTCTTATCCTTGACCTTGACCTCGCGCCACCGGGTGATGCGGACCTCGGCTTCGAGGCGCTCGTAGCCCACGAATTCTTCGATGCGGTCCTCCTCGAGGACGGTCCAGTCCCCGGCCTCCATCTTGCCGGCTGCCCGCGAGCGGTCCTTCTGTCGGGCAAGCGCGGCCTCGAAGCCGGCCTGGTCCACCTCGACGCCGTTCTCACCACAGATCAGGGCGGTCAGGTCGATGGGGAATCCGTAGGTGTCGTACAGTTCGAAGGCGGCATCTCCGTCGAGCCGGTCGGCCCCGGAAATCGTCTCGTCCAATCGCTGGATGCCCTTGTCGAGGGTGCGCAGGAAGCCCTCCTCCTCTTCCTTCATCACTTTGGCGATGAGGGCCTGTTGGGCGCGGAGCTCAGGGAAAAAGTCGCCCATCTGGTCGGCCATGACGTCCACCAGTTCGAACAGGAACGGGCGGTCGAGGCCGAGGAAGCTGTAGCCGTAGCGCACGGCCCGGCGGAGGATGCGGCGGATGACATACCCGGCGCCGGCGTTGGAGGGGAGCTGCCCGTCGGCGATGGAGAAGGCCACGGCACGCACGTGGTCCGCACAGACGCGCAGGGCCACGTTCACCTTGTCGTCTCCACCGGTGTAGGCCTTTCCGGAAGCCTGGCTCAAATGGCCGATCAGCGGCTGGAAGACGTCCGTGTCGTAGTTGCTTTGCTTGCCCTGCAGAACGGCGGCGAGGCGCTCGAAGCCCATGCCGGTGTCGATGTGCCGGGCCGGAAGGGGTTCGAGGGAGCCGTCCGCCTTGCGCATGAACTGCATGAAGACGAGGTTCCAGATTTCGATGACCTGCGGGTGGTCCTGGTTGACGAGGTCGGCGCCGGGGACGGCCGCCCGCTCCGCCTCGCTCCGGATGTCCACGTGGATTTCCGAGCAGGGGCCACAGGGGCCGGTCTCGCCCATTTCCCAGAAGTTGTCCTTCTTGTCGGCCTTCAGGATGCGCTCAGCGGGCACGTGCTGGGACCAGATGTCGATGGCCTCCTGATCGAGGGGCAACCCATCCCCGGCGTCGCCTTCGAAGACGGTGATGTAGAGGCGGTCCTTGTCGATGCCGTAGCGATCCGTGAGCAGCTCCCAGGCCCAGTCGATGGCTTCCTGCTTGAAATAGTCGCCGAAGGACCAGTTCCCCAGCATCTCGAACATGGTGTGGTGGTAGGTGTCCACGCCCACCTCCTCGAGGTCGTTGTGCTTGCCGCTGACGCGCAGGCATTTCTGCGTGTCCGCCACCCGGGGGGACTTGGCCGGCCGGTTGCCGAGGAAGATGTCCTTGAACGGGTTCATGCCCGCATTGGTGAACATCA
>WTID01000043.1 GCA_011522855.1 Flavobacteriales bacterium | reverse complement strand
TCCACGAGAGCGCCAAGGCGGTCAAGGAAGTCGCCGACGTGCTCGACGGCATGGGGGTCTGATTCTTTCTGTTTGAGGCGCCGTTCAGCGGACGGGGCCAACCACGATGCGGCGGGCGCTTCCCAACCAGGGGGCGCCCGTCGCCGTTTCCCGGCCCTCTGGCCGGGCGAGGTAGGTGCCGTCGGCCAGCGATTCCGGAAGGACGACCTGTCCGCCGAGTGCGGTGAGGACCGCCACCTCGCGACCGAGCAGGTCCGTGAGGCGCAGGCGCTCCGCCGGGACGTCCAGGGCACCGCCCGGCGCTACCGGATTGGGGAAGGGTGTCCAGCCTGAGGGGGCCTCCAGGGGCAGCTCGGCGATGGCGTCGATGATCGGGGTGCACCCCCGCACGGCATCCTCTGCGCCGGAACGCCACAGGGTCAGGCCGCCACTTCGGGAGCCGACCACCAAATCGGCCGCACCATCGCCGTCGAGGTCGGCCAGGGCCGGGGCGGCGTATTCGCCTTCGTAGAGTCCGTTCCACTGGTCGGTCAGCTCGGGCCAGACCGCATCCACGATGGCCAGCGGATCTTCTGGCAGGGCGTAGACCTGCAGGTGGCCGAGCTCATTGCCGACGACCAGGACGGAGCCGGTGTCAGTGGCGAGGACGGAGGGGACAGGAAAGCCGTTGATGCCCAGCAGGTTGTCGACGTCGACCCCGCCGGCATTGGCGCTGAACAGGGTGAACGCGGCTGCTGTAGGGGAGCCGGTGTTCTCGAAGAGCTGGACGCCGCCGTTCTTCTCGCCCACGAGGAGGTCGAGGTCGCCGTCGCCATCGAGGTCGTGCAGGCAGGGGGCGGCGAATTGACCCACGTCGATGGCATTGCCGTCGGAGTCGGTCATGGACGGGCCGGTCAGGCTGTATTCGGCGGGTCCACCGCCGTCCACAGTGTTGGTCCAGAGGTGGAGGTTGCCCAGCTCGTCGCCAATGAGGAGCTCATCGTCGCCGTCGCCGTCGAGGTCGCCGAACGCGGGCACCACGCTCTCTACACCATAGTCCGGCAGGGAGAGCCAATTGGTGTCCAGTTGCTCGAAGGCGGGGGCGGTGGCCGTTCCCACGTTGCGGAACCGGGCGAGCAGGGCCGGCGTGTTGCCCGGTCCGAAGTAGCGCTCCTTGCAGGCCACCACGAGGTCCGTGAGCCCGTCATCGTCGAAGTCGGTGAAGGCCGGGTAGGCGCCGCGGCCCACATCGATCATGCCGTCCTGCAGGAACGCCGTGGTCTGCAGGTCCCAAACCGGCTCGGCTTCGGTCCCGGTGTTGCGGTAGAACCAGACGCCCTGTCGCCCATTGATCTCGAAGGTCACGTTGGGGGCGAGGAGCAGGTCGCGGACGCCATCCTGGTCGGCATCCAGGGGATAGGCCGCTGGGAAGCGCTGCAGGTTGAGGGCCACACCGCCGAGGTCGGCGGGCCAGGTGTCGTTGGTGACCGTCGTGCTGTCCTGCCCATCGACCGCTTCGGCCATGTAGCAGGCCGTCAGGCTGTTGTAGGAGACGTCCCCGAGCAGCAAATCCAGGTGGCCGTCGCCGTCGAGCTCGAGCAGTGCCGTGGTGCCGCCGGCGTGGCGCGTGATGCCAGTCAGTTCGCCCCCTTCCCAGCGGGGCCCGTCGACATTGAATCCGCAGGTGTGCTCGTCCCCGATGAACAGGGTGTTGTCCTCGGAGGCCTCATCGAGCATGCCGTAGCAGCGGTTCGTCACATCCCAGATCAGGGTGTCTCCGCATCCCACGGAGCCCTCCTCCGCTCCGCGTCCGGTGTAGGCGTAGAGGGTCGAGCTCGTCTCCGTCCAGGTCACCATGTCGAGGTCACCATCCCCGTCAAAGTCATCGAGGGCGGGAATGTCCGTGTTGAGGCAGATGAGGGGCAATTGCTGGTCCCCGGAACCGAAATTCCAGTTGCCGAACAGGTTGGCTCCCGGGTCCTCCGAATAGGAAACGAGGCCGTCGGTTAGCTCTCCAATCCACATCCGAATCCCGCTCTGACTGTTGTGGAAGACATCGGGCACGCCGTCGCAATTGGCGTCGCGGAGCAGCACCCAGTTCCGCATGGCTTCGGGAAAGGCCGGCCGCCAATCCGGGCGATGGAGGTAGGTCAGCGGGTCTTCGGGCACATCCGAGACGCAGCCCTGGAAGGGCATTACCCGGTGGCCCTCCCGATCGAAGACGAAGAGGTCGGGCACGCCATCCCCGTCGAGGTCTCCGGCGGAGAATTGCGGGGCGGTGAATCCTCCCGACCACGGATTGTCCAGGGGAGCACCGTCGGTTCCGAAGACCGCGACGGTGTCCCAGCGACCCAGTTCCGGCAGACCCTGCCCCGCCAAGGAGGGGCAGAGGGCCAAGGCGAGCAGAAAGGGGAGGAAATGGAGTCGCATCAAGTGGAGTACCTCGTCAATGAGGGGAGTGTGACATCAATTCCATCGGATGTCTTCGACCATGCCGACGACGGGGATGACGATGCCGTGGTCGGTCTCGACTTCCTGACCGATGATGCGGGCCCCGCCGCAGACGAGCTGGCCCATCTCGTTCCGCTCGATGGCGACCGTGTTGCCGTTCAGGTCCTCATAGAGGCCTTCCAACGTTTTGATGCTCTTGAGGCCCGTCAGGATGTGGGCGCGCACGAACCGGTCGAGGGCTTCGGCATTCTCCTCTTCGAGAAGATCCTTCCACGTGCGATCCTCGGTGAAGGTCATGTCGCGCGGCACCAGAACCGTGTGCCCGGAGCCATGCACGGTGCGGGCGAGATCGGAGGTCATGACAATCCGCTCGAAGTACTGCGTCTCGGGGCCGGTGGCGATGTAGCGCCAGGGGCTGACGGTGCTGTAGGGGCGGTTGAGCTCCTCTTCGGTGTAGGCTTTTCTGCTCGGCTTGCCCTTGGCCTGGACGGCGGGCCGGGTGGAATCCTTGGACGAGCCGCTTTCAGCGGCATCGGCGGCATCTCCGCCGGAGCAACCGGTGGCGAGCAGGGCGAGCAGGGGGAGGGTCAGGAGCAGGGTGGAGAGGCGCATGGCGGGTTCGTTTTTCCGACCGCAAATTAGCGGTGCATGGAATCCCAAGGAACCAACCCATCCACGACTGTCCACGTTGCATCCGGTCTTCACGCCACGGCTGGCCTGTTCCTCGCGGTCGGCGTGGTGACCGGCGCCCTCGGCGCCCACGCGATGGAGCGCGTCCTCGATGCGGATGGGGTCGGGGCGTTTGTCACGGCTTCGCACTATCTGCTCTTCATGGGGGCGGCCCTGCTCGGGGCGCTGGCCACGGGACGGCAGGCTGGACTCCGTTGGGTGGTGTGGGGCACGGTGCTCTTCTCAGGGAGCATCTTCGGACTCCTGCTCGGCAAGGCGGCCGGATTTCCCATGCCGTTTCTGGGGCCGGTCACACCGGTAGGCGGTGGGCTCATCATCGCCGGGTGGGGCTGGTGGACGTGGGGATTCCTCGGCCAGATTCGTGGATGAATTTCACCGTGTTTGTGAAAAGCCCGAGGATTCCGACACCCTTTCGGAAACCTTTGACCCGTCCCCGCTCGTTACCTTTGATACGAAGGCTCGCAATGATCAGCCCGACATCATGGTACACCAAGGAAACACGCCATTCCACCCGGATTTGGCCCCCAGCGGATTAAAGAAAGCCAGACAAATCTGGTGGAATCTCGCTCCCTCCCAGCTCATTGAGCGGACCCTTCTCTCGGGAGAAGGAAGACTCACCCACACAGGCGCCCTCGCCATCGACACGGGCCGGTTCACCGGCCGAAGTCCCCAGGATCGCTTCATCGTCCAGGACGACATCACGACCGATGAGGTCTGGTGGGGAGACATCAACCAGCCCATCAGCACAGACCACGCCGCCCGGCTTCATGAAGATCTCCTCGCCTACCTCGATGGCAAGGGGCTCTACGCCCGCGACGCCTTTGTAGGGTCCCATCCCGAACACCGGCGTGCCCTCCGTGTGCTCACGGAGAAGGCCTGGTCCAACCTCTTCGCCTCCAACATGTTCCTCCGCCCCACGCAGGAAGAGGTCGCCCACTTCGTCCCCGAGTGGCACATCCTGTGCGCTCCTGGGTTCAAGGCGGATCCGGACATCCACGGCACGCGCCAGAGCAACTTCGCGGTCCTCGATTTCACGCACAAGCGCATCCTGATTGGAGGCACCGGGTACACAGGAGAGATCAAAAAGGGCATGTTCAGCGCGATGAACTTCCTGCTCCCGACCGAGGCCGATGTCCTGCCGATGCACTGCTCCGCCAATGAGGGGCTCGACGGCAAGACCGCCGTCTTCTTCGGGCTCTCCGGCACGGGCAAGACGACGCTCTCGAGCGATCCCTCCCGACGGCTCATCGGCGACGATGAGCACGGATGGGGGCCGGACGGCATCTTCAATTTCGAGGGCGGTTGCTACGCCAAGACAATTGACCTCAATCCGTTGCGCGAGCCCGACATCCACGGGGCCATCCGCCACGGAGCGCTCCTTGAGAACATCGGATTCGAGGCGGACGGCGTCACCCCTGACTACAGCGACGCCACCACCACCCAGAACACGCGGGTCAGCTATCCCCTGCATCACATTGCCGGCGCCAAGCCGGAAGGCCAGGGCGGGCATCCGGAGCACATCTTCTTCCTGACGTGCGATGCCTTTGGTGTTCTGCCCCCGCTCGCTCGGCTCGACACCGCCACGGCGAAGTACCACTTCATCAGTGGCTACACGGCCAAAGTCGCGGGAACTGAGGACGGGGTGAACGAGCCCACGGCCGTGTTCAGTGCCTGCTTCGGGGCGCCCTTCCTGCCGCTCCACCCGGGGCGGTATGCCGACATGCTCGGCGAGCGGCTCGAGGCGCACGGTACGCAGGTCTGGTTGGTCAACACCGGATGGACGGGCGGCCCCCACGGCGTCGGCCACAGGATGGCGCTCCGTGACACGCGGTCCCTGCTCTCTGCCGTGCTCAACGGCGGCATGGACGGGGTGGAGTTCCGGCGTTGTGAACGGTTCGGATGGGACGTGCCGTTGAGTGCGCCCAACGTGGACGCGGCCCTGCTCGATCCGCGCTCCACCTGGGAGGATCCGAACGCCTACGACGCTCAGGCAGAAGATCTTGTCGAGCGGTTCAATGCCAACTTCGCCCTGTTCGAGGCGGAGGTGGCGGAATCGGTCCGCGAAGCGGCTCCCGCTTCTCGGCAGACCGTGAGTTGACCGCAGGTTGTGAATGGAGGAAGCGGCGGAGGGTCCTGAGGGCGTTCCGCCGCTTTTTCTTTGCGCCATGCGCCGGTTCTACACCCCCGATGTCGCCCCTGGACCCCACGCCTTGGGGACGGAGGAGGCCCGCCATCTGGCGCAGGTGCTGCGGGCCCGGCCCGGCGATGCCGTCGAGCTCGCCGATGGGCGGGGCGCCGTCTTTCCCGCAGAGGTGGTCTCCGTCGGCAAGCGCGAGGCCCTCCTGCAGGTCGGGGTGCCGGCCTGCTTTCCGGAACCGAGCCCTCGGTTGACCCTCTGGGTCGCGCCCACCAAACACACGGACCGGTTCGAATGGTTTCTGGAGAAGGCCTGCGAATGTGGGGTGTCCCGCATCCAGCCGATCTGGACCGCGCGGAGCGAGCGCCGGGTCGAAAAGCGCGAGCGCTGGCAGCGGACCCTTGCCGAGGCCATGAAGCAAAGCCGCCGGGCTTGGCTCCCCGAACTGCTGCCTGCGGTCGATCTCGGACAGGCCCTGGCCGACCTTGCCGCTTCGGAGGGCGACACTCCCTGGCTCGGACTCGCCCATTGCCCCGTGCCGGAGCATCCCGAATGGACCCGGCAATCCGTCAAGCAGGCGATGCCCATGGGCCGGGATGTCCTTCTGGCCATCGGGCCAGAAGGGGACTTTGATCCCCACGAAATCGAGGCCTTCGCCCAGGCTGGATTCACGCCCGTCACCTTCGGCGAGCATCGGCTCCGGACCGAAACCGCCGCCCTGTATGCCGTCCAGGCCTTCCACATCCTCAACACACCATGAAGTTCATCCGCAACCTCATTGTCCTCCTGCTCATCGCGGCGGGGGCCCTGTACTTCACCAATCCGGACCAGGAGGCCTTCAGTGTCTTCCTGGCCGACTACGTCCAGGAGGAGCTGGCCGACGAGCATCCGGGGGAATCCGAAATCGGGAAGGCCTTCCGGAAGGGCATTGGCCAGATCGCGGGGGCGGCCGGGGGACAGCTCGCCGAACGGCAGGACCTCACGGTGGCGTCGGTCTACACCATTGACATCGCGGGGACGACCCACGTGTTCGTCGGCATGGCGGGACAGTTCTTTCCGCTGAAGGACGCCTGAGCGTCAGGAGGCTTCCGGCTGATCGGGAGCCTCGGGCATCGGCATCCAATGGGTGACGGCCTCGAAGTACTGGTTGGAGGCGCCTTCCCCGCTCCAGAAATGGCGGCCGTGGGTGTCGGCCTTGTCGGGCTGGGCCGCGAAGAAGTTTTCCATGAAGCGCAGGACAAGCACCTCGCGCAATTCAAAGCTCGCCTTGCCCGGGAGCAAGACCTCGTTGCCGGGCACCACGCCCAGCACGCGCTGCCCGTCTTCGGGCAGGCGATCACTGCAGGAGATCCAAGAGTCCTGTGCCATGGGTCAATGTCCTTGGAAGGTGGGGGCGCGCTTTTCGAGGAACGCGGCGACACCTTCGGCGTAATCGTCTGTACGTGAGGCTTCTGCCTGAAGTTTCATCTCGGTGTCCAGCTGGGCGTCCAAGCCCTGCTCGAATCCGGCATTGAAGGCCGCCTTGGTCAGGGCGAGGCCCCGGGTCGGCATGGCCGCCAGGTGATGGGCCAACGCCATGACTTCCCCTTCGAATTCCGCATCGGGAATGGCGCGGTGGATCATGCCCATGGACTCGGCTTCCGCCGCTCCGACCGGGGTGCCGAGGTAGGCCAGGGCGGTGGCGCGCTGCAGGCCAATCAACTTGGGCAGCATCCAGGTCCCTCCACTGTCGGGGATCAGGCCAATCTTGGAGAAGGCCTGGATGAACCGGGCGCTTTCGGTGGCCACGCAGAGGTCCGCTGCGAGCGCGATGTTGGCTCCAGCCCCGGCCGCAACGCCGTTGACCGCGGCGATGACCGGCTTGGCCAGCGCCCGCATCTTCCGGACCGTCGTGTTGTAGGTGCCGTGGACGATGTCCTCGAGCGGGGGCGCATCGTCGGCGGTCACCTCCTTGAGGTCCTGGCCTGCACAGAAGGCCTTGCCCTCACCGGTGAGCACGACACAGCGGATGCTGTCGTCTGCGGCCGCCTCATCGAGGCTGGCCTGCAGGGCCGCCGCCATCGGGCGGGTAAAGCTGTTGAAGGCCGCCGGCCGGTTCAGGGTCAAGGTCAAGACCCCGCCGTCCCGGGAAGTCAGGATGCTGTCGTCGCTCATCGCATCGGCAAGGTCGTGCCTCAGCGGCGCACCACCAACCGCTCGATGGCGATGCCGGCCGCATGCCGGACCTCCACGAGGTAGGTGCCCGGCGCCAAGCCGCCGATGTCCAGGGTCGAAGCGTTCGAGGGTCCGGCCGGGGCCAGGACTTCCCGTCCAGCCGCATCCCGCACGACCACGCTGCTCACTTCCCAGACGGCCGGGAGGGCGAGGCGGACCGTTTCCCTCGCGGGATTCGGCTGGAGGGTGAACCGCTCCATTTCCGCATCCGTCACGGAGGTCACACCCAGCGTGTCGCAGAACACCTCTACGCAGCCGGCCGCATCGGTCACTTCGACGCAGTAAGCGCCGTCGGGCAGGCCGCCCCAGGCGATGGACAGGTTGCCGGTGCCCCCGGTGATGCCGGTGGGCTCGAGGTCCCCGGTGAGGAGTTCGAACTGGTAGGGCGCAATGCCGCCGGTCACCTCGCATTCGAGGAAGCCCGTCTCATCGTCCGTGGACGTCACGCCGACCATGGCCGAGCAGAGGCTGTCGACCGGCAGGGTGCAGGGGTCGAAGTTGCAGGCGGCCGGGTCTCCACAGCCGGAATCGAAGTTCACAGCGGGGGCCGAGTAGCCATCGTAGAGGGGCCAGTACCAGCCCGTGCCGTCATAGCTGACGGTGACGGTGTCCCCAAAGAAGCCGCTCGCGGCGGTCAGTTCGGTGCCGCACACGGCCACGGTCTGGGAAATGAGGTCCTCGTACAGGACCTCGAAGCCCGAGGCGAGCATCAGCTCCACGACTTCCGGAGTGAAGGACCAGGTGTACCCGCTGGTGTCCGTGCCGGGGACGAGCGTCACGAAGCCGTCGTCGTAGACCTCATAGCCGTCGCAAGCCACGGGGTCGACGAGTCCCAACATCATGACGCCGACCGTCCCTTCCGGGGCCTCCGCGTCCACGTAGTCGCAGGGGCCTTCCTCCCCGTAGTTGCAGGCGATGGGGTCCGTGCAGGCTGGCGGGGCGCAGACCTCGAGCGGGGTGGGGTTGACCTCGATGACCGCGCCGCTCGAGAGGTCCTGTCCGTCGAAGGCCGGGAAATTCGCCGGATAGCGGTCGGCGCGGAAGGTCAGGTTGTTGTTGAGCTGGAGCTCGG
>WTID01000012.1 GCA_011522855.1 Flavobacteriales bacterium | reverse complement strand
TGGTCCAACTGGCAGTGGGAGAACACCGCCACCTACGACAAGGACTTCGAGAACGGAGACCGCATCCAGGCCATCTTCGGCTACTCCGCCCTTTACGGCAATTACCAGAACATCGGCACCTACCGGGACAGCCTGAACTCCAACGATCCGGAGCTGGCCTTCCTCGACAACAGCCTCAACTTCAGCGAGCAGGCCCCGAACGCCAGTGGTGGATTCGGTGAGAGCTCCTACCTGTCCAGCTTCGCCCGGATCCAATACGAGCTCGGCGACCGCTATTCCCTCTCCGGCACCATTCGCCGGGACGGATCCTCCAAGTTCGGCGCCAACAACCGCTACGGCATCTTCCCCTCCCTCTCCGCCGCCTGGAACCTCACCGAGATTCCGTGGGTCGTCGAGAAGGATTGGATCGAGTTCGCCAAGGTGCGCGCCTCCTGGGGCCGCAATGGAAACGCCGACGGCATCGGCAACTTCGACTTCACCTCCGTCGTCTTCAACGGCCAGAACTACACCTTCGGTCCCGAGCAGGTGCAGGTCAACGGAGCCGGCCCCGTCACCACGTCCAACCCCGACCTCAAGTGGGAGACCGTGGAGCAGTTCAACGCCGGTGTCGACCTCGACCTCTACCGTGGCCGCTTCAACGTGGTCCTCGACTACTTCGTGAAGAACACCAACGACATGCTCGCCGTCGTGCCCGTCCCAGGTGTGGTCGGCTTCCTTCCGGCCGCCACCAACGTGGCCAGCGCCCGCAACAAGGGCGTCGAGCTCGCCCTCACCTATCGCGGTGAGAAAGGCGATTGGGAGTACGACATCAACGGCAACATCAGCGTGATCCGCAACGAGGTCACCGGCCTCGGTGAAGGCGGCCAGCCGCTCTCCACGGGCGGCGTGTTCGGCACGGGCAACGACTTCGTCGCCTACACCGACATCGGCCTGCCGATGGCCATCTTCTACGGCTACGAGACAGCCGGCATCTTCCAGACGGACGAGGAGGCCGCCTCCAACACCGCCCAGCCGGGCGCCATGGCCGGCGATGTCATCTTCGTCGACCAGAACGGAGACGGCGCGATTGACGAGAACGACAAGACCGTCATCGGCAACCCCCACCCGGACTTCACCTACGGCATCACGAGCAACGTGAAGTACAAGCAGTTCGACCTGAGTCTCTTCATCCAAGGGTCCCATGGCAACGACCTGTACAACGGCATCTTCCGATACGACCTGAACACGACCAACCTGCCGGTCTCCGCCCTCGAGCGTTGGACCGGTCCGGGCAGCACCAATGAGCATCCACGCATCTCGCACGTGGACGCCAACCAGAACAACCGGGTGTCCGACCGCTTCATCGAGGACGGCTCCTTCCTGCGGATCAAGAACCTGCAGATTGGCTACTCCCTCCCCGACCGCATCGTGGAGAAGATGGACATCGGAAAGTTCCGCTGCTACCTGTCCGCGAGCAACCTGCTCACCTGGACCAACTACACCGGCCTCGACCCCGAAATCGGTTCCCGCGGCACGCTGGAAATCGGCATCGACCGCGGCTTCTACCCCGTCTCGCGCAACTTCATCGCAGGCGTCAACGTCACCTTCTAAGACCGAGAACACATGAACCGCAAACTCATTCTTCTCCTCGTCCCGGTCCTCCTGGTTTCCTGCAAGCAGGAGTTCCTCGAGCGCACCCCGGTGGTCGGCGCCACCGAGGCCAACTTCTACAAGACCCCGGAAGACGCCCTCGCCGCCACCATCGCCTGCTACAACACCCTGCAGCAAGAGGTGACCAACATCCAGGGATCCTCCGGCCTCAAGCCGCACTTCCGTTGGTACTTCGGAGACATCTGCTCCGACGACTCCGACAAGGGCGGATCCGGCGACGGCGACGACCCGCAGCTCTATGACTTCGAGCGTTTCCAGGGCAACAGCGCCGGACAGATGCTCCTCGTCGAGTGGCAGGTCGCCTACCGCGGCATTGCCTACTGCAACCTCGCCCTGCAGAAGATTCCGGACATCGACATGGATGCCGAAGTCAAGGACGCCTACCTCGGTGAGGCGCGCTTCATCCGCGCCTACTGGTACTTCAACCTGGTGACCACCTTCGGCGGTGTGCCGCTCGTGACCACGCCGCTGGCCTCCACCGAGTACCAGCAGCCCCGCGCCACGGCCGACCAGATCTGGGACCTCATCAAGGAGGACCTGGAGTTCGCCATCGAGTTCCTGCCGCCGCGCAGCGCCTACAGCCTCAACGAGCTGGGACGCGCCACCCGCGGTTCCGCCCAGGGCCTGATGACCAAGGTCAACGCCTACCTCGGCGAATGGGAATCCTGCTACGCCGTGTCCGGCGACCTCATCAACGAGGGCGAATACAGCCTGGACGCCTACGGCAACATCTTCACTGAACTCGGTGAGAACGGTCCCGGCTCCATCTGGGAGATCCAGTACATGAACGCCTCCGGTGGAAACTGGGGACAGCAGCTCGAGGGCACGTTCACCAACGTGTTCCAGCGGGCCCGTGGCCAATTCAACGGCTACGGATTCAACCTGCCGACCCAAGATCTGGTCGACGAGTTCGAAGTCGGGGATCCGCGCCTCTCCCACTCCCTCTTCCAGGTGGGCGATGTGATGGGCGACCGCGGTGTCTTCACGCTCGATGCCACCGGCTTCCCTCACTTGTACTATCCGAAAAAGAACTTCAACAATGCGGCTGAGGAAGCGCCGTTTGGTGACCCGAATCCCAACGGACACACCAACGACCGCGTCATCCGCCTGTCCGACATCATGCTCTTTCATGCCGAGGCCTGCGTGAACACCGGACGGACCGAAGAGGCCAACAACATGGTCAACGCGGTCCGCGACCGCGCCCGTGGCGAAACGTGGTGCCCGGAGACCCCGGTCGGCGTCGCGCCCTGCTCCTCCCTCCCGCTCTACGGTGAGTGGGTGACTCCGGCCGGAGGTGGTCAGCCCAGCCAGACTCCGGACGTGACCGTCGAAGACATCTGGCACGAACGCCGGGTGGAGCTCGCCCTCGAAGGGCACCGCTTCTTCGACCTCGTTCGCCAGGGCCGTGCAGCCGACGTGATGCAGGCCCACCTCGACGAGCATTTCCCTGATGCAGGCTACAGCTTCGTGGCCGGCGTCAACGAACTCTTCCCCATCCCCAGCAATGAGATCACCCTCAGCGGCGGCCTCATCACCCAAAACCCCGGATACTGATGCGTTTCCATCATTTCCTCCCCCTGGCGATCCTCATCGCCGCCGTTGGATGCCAGCCCATCGAAGATGAAGGCATCGACCTGCCCGGCGCCCCCAGCGCCTCCTTCGAGTGGGAATACCTCTACGTCGACACGGCCGCCGCGCCATACGTCGACTCCAACCGCGTCGTCTTCACGTCGCTGGCCGGTGACGGCTTCCTCCACTTCTGGGATTTCGGCAACAACCTCACCAGCAACGCCCTTCAGGACACCACCTTCTACCCACAGTCGGGGGATTACGAGGTGACCTACTCTGTCTACGGAGCCGGCGGATCGGGTGTGGCCACGCAGACCGTGCCCATCGCCAACACGGTGGAGCTTCCCTGTGAAGGCACCCTCGCCCTGCTGACCGGATGCGACAACCAGAAGACGTGGATCTTCTCCGGCGAGGCCGGGGCCATCTCCGTCGGACCGCAGCCTGGCAGCAGCGAGTGGTACAGCAGCCCGCTCGCCGGATTGGTCCCGGAGCAGTATGACGACAGCTACCAGTTCACCACCGACGGCGAGTACTTCTATGAGAACAATGGCGGAACCGTGAATCCTTACGAGGGCTACGTCGTGACCGAATTGGCCGTGCCCGACACCCTGTCCTACCTGCTCTTCAACGGAGCCGGACTGAATGGGGAAGACCAGATCTACCTGCCCCAAGACGAATTCGGCTTCTGCTGGTTCATGGGCGTATGGGATGCGGGTCCGACCTTCGACATCGTTGAGCTCACCGAAGACCGCCTCGTGGTGTCCGCCCCCATCCAGAATGGAGACTGCACCAACGGGGAAGGTTACTTCACCCTGTACTTCGCCGCACAATGACCCTGCGTCCGCTGATCTTTCCCGTGGCCTCCATCCTCCTCTTCTCCGCCTGTGGAGGGGGTGAGGAACCGACGCCCGCCGAGTTCCGGTTCTCCAATGACCGGACCGCCTTCGAGAACGAGGCCAACTCCGTCTTCTCCTTCGATGTGAGGATTGACGAGGCCAAGACCGAGGAGGTGCGCGTCCAGTACGCCACCGTGGACGGATCCGCGACCGCGGGAGAGGACTACCTCGCCACCTCGGGCACGCTCGCGTTCGCTCCGGGAGAGACGAAGAAGTCCATCGAGGTGGAGATCATCGTGGACGAATGGCTGGAGCCGGATGAGAACTTCATCGTGTCCTTGAGTGCACCGGAAGGCGGCTACCTCCGGGACAACATCCAGGAAGCCGTCGGCACCATCCGCAACGACGACACAAGCATCCAGATCAGCGATGCGGGCTACAGCACACCGGACACCTACCCCGGCATGACGCTGGTGTGGGGCGACGAATTCGACACCCCCGGTGCTCCGGATCCGTCCAAGTGGACCTATGACCTCGGCAATGGCAATTGGGGATGGGGCAACAACGAGCTCCAGAACTACACCAACAGCCCGGAGAACGTCAAGGTGCAGGATGGACGCTGCTACATCTTCGCCCGGAACGACGGCGGATACACCTCCGCCCGACTCAAAACCCAGGGCATTTACGACTTCCAATTCGGCCGGGTCGACATCCGTGCCATCCTGCCCATCGGTCAGGGCATCTGGCCGGCCCTGTGGATGCTCGGATCCGACATCGACCAAGTGGGGTGGCCCGCCTGTGGCGAAATCGACATCATGGAGCTCGTCGGGCACCAGCCGCGCCTCGTGCACGGCACGGTGCACTGGGGACCCAACAATGCAGAGCGTCAGTACAACGGCGTCATCGCCCCGGCCCTCGAGTTTCCTGAGACCTTCGCGGATGAGTTCCACGTCTTCTCCCTCGAGTGGCAGGAAGACGAGATCAAGCTCTTCCTCGACGATCAGCACTATCACACGATCACCCCGCTCAACATGAACGGCTATGAGTACCCGTTCAACGACGCGTTCTTCTTCATCATGAATGTGGCCATCGGGGGAAACTGGCCCGGCGACCCGGACGAAACCACGCCCTTTCCGGGCTTCATGGCCGTCGACTACATCCGCGTGTTCCAGTGAGCGAACACCACCCGAAACAGAATCAGCCCTGCAGTCTCCACTGCGGGGCTTTTTCATGTGTGGCCAAAACGCTTGAATTGAACGACGGAATTCATTATCTTGAGGATATGAATCGTCACGCTTGTGTGTGTTGTTGTTGTGCTGTTCTCGGGGCCCTGGGCCTCCGGGAGAGGGCGACGTGACCATTCACCCCCAATCCGGAAACCCATGAAAGGCCCCTTGCGTAAGCGAGGGGCCTTTCTCTTTTGAGAACACCCGATGACCTTCAACGCTCCTGCCTGCCCCGGCCTGCTGCAACGCCACCGCGCCCTGTCCTCCCGGGTCGGGAACACGCCCCTCGTGCGCTTCGATGCGCTCGCCAAAGGGCTGTCCCCAAACGTGTCCATCCACGCCAAACTGGAATGGCACCAGATCGGCGGGAGTGTGAAGGCCCGGGCCGCCCACGGCATCCTCGGGGACGCCATCATCGATCCGGCGTCACAGGGCCGACAACTGCTCGACGCCAGCAGCGGCAACACCGGCATCGCCTATGGTGCGCTGTGCGCGGCACTGGGCCTCCCCCTCACGCTGTGCCTGCCCTCCAACGCCAGTCCGGAACGCAAGGCCATCCTCCGCGGCTTCGGGGTCGACGTCATCGAAACGAGCCCCTTCGACGGGACGGATGGCGCCCAGGCGCGGTGCCGCGAACTCGTGGCCGAGCATCCCGACCGGTACTATTACCTCGACCAGTATTCCCATCCGGCCAACCGCCGGGCCCACCGCCAAGGGACCGCAGAGGAAATCTGGACGCAGACAGATGGCCAAGTCACGCACTTCGTGGCGGGCCTCGGCACGACGGGCTCATTCAACGGAACCACCTCCCGGCTCAAGGAACTCAATCCCGCCATTCACTGCACGGCCTTCCAACCGGACAGCGCACTGCATGGCCTGGAGGGATGGAAGCACATGGAAACCGCCCGCGTTCCGGAAATCCACGACCCCTCCATCGCCGACGCCCACCGGACGGTGTCCACGGAAGCAGCCTATGCCATGATCCGCAAGGTGGCCGCCACCGAAGGCCTGCTCATCAGCCCCTCCGCCGCAGCCAACCTCTGTGCCGCCCTCGAGGTCGCCCGGGAATTGGACACCGGCACCGTGGTGACCCTCCTCGCCGATGACGCCTCCAAGTATGGGGACGTCCTCGCCCACCTGTTCAAAGCGCCCACCGCATGACCTCCCTGCCCTCCCTCGGCTGGCCCGACGGCCACGCAGACAGCCACACCGGCCACCTCCACCCGGAGGCCTTGCCGTTGAGCTGGTCCCCGGACACGGTGGAGTCCATGCTCGCGCTGTGTCAAGCGGCCTATCCCGGTGAAGGCTGCGGCTTCCTGCTCGGCGAAGAGCGGGACGGCCTCCGCGTGCTCCATCGGGTCCTGCCCATCGACAACCGGGCGGACGGTCCCGACCAGCTCCGCCGGTTCCGCATCGATCCGCGGGATTTCATGAAGGCGGAACGTGAGGCAGCGCACAGCGGCCTGTCCGTGCTCGGCGTGTTCCACAGCCACCCGGACCACCGGGCGGTTCCCAGCCGGCACGACCTGCAGTTCGCCCTGCCCACACTCAGCTATCCCATCCTCGCCTTGGACGGATCCGGAAGCGGCGCTCCGCAGCTCTCCGAAATCCGGTCCTGGCAACTCAATGACCACCGACTCTTTGCAGAAGAATCCATTCAATCCTGACCCATGCATCAATTGATCATTCCCACCCCGCTCCGCAAGTTCACCGGCGGCCTCGGCGTCTTCGAATCCGACGCCGCCGACGTGCAGGGCCTCATCGCCTCGCTCGTCAGCGCCCATGAAGGGCTCAAGCCCCACATCCTCGACGAATCCGGTGCCCTGCGCACCTTCATCCGCGTCTACGTGGGCGACGAGGACATCCAGGAGCTGCAGGGCGAAGCCACGCCGCTGCCCCCGAAATCCGAAGTCAGCATCATTCCCGCCATCGCCGGCGGCATTGCCTGAACCATGTCGCATCCCTTTTCCAAGGCCGAGCTCGAACGCTACAGCCGGCACCTCATCATCCCCGAGTTCAACATCGAGGGACAGCGCAAGCTGAAGGAGGCCAAGGTCCTCGTCGTCGGATCCGGCGGCCTGGGCAGCCCGTTGCTCCTTTACCTCGCCGCAGCCGGTGTGGGCCACATCGGCATCGTCGACTTCGACGTGATCGAGGACCACAACCTGCAGCGACAGGTGCTCTTCGGCGTGGACCAGGTGGGCCAATCCAAGGCCGCCAGCGCCAAGGAGCGCATCCTCGCCCTGAATCCACACATCGAGGTGACCGTCCACGAGATGCGCCTCACCTCGGACAACGCCCTTGGACTCATCGAACAGTACGACGTGGTGGCCGACGGCACGGACAACTTCCCGACCCGCTACCTCGTCAATGACGCCTGCGTGCTCGCCGGCAAGACCAACGTCTACGCGAGCATCTACCGCTTCGAGGGCCAGTGCAGCGTGTTCAACCACCTGAGACCGGATGGGACCCGGGGACCAAATTACCGGGACCTGTTCCCCTCTCCGCCGCCACCCGGACTCGTCCCGAGCTGCAGCGAAGGCGGCGTCATCGGCGTGCTCCCGGGCATCCTGGGCTCCCTCCAGGCCCTCGAGGTCATCAAGGTGATCAGCGGGGTCGGCGACGTCCTCGACGGTCGGCTCTTCCTGTTTGACGCGGCCACCTTCGGCACGCGCACCCTCAAGGTCCGCTCCAACGCGTCCAACCCCCTGACGGGCGAGAATCCGACCCAGACCGAGCTCATCGACTACGAAATGTTCTGTGGCCTCGGGGACGCCCCCGTAAAAGAACGCGCCGTGGACGAAATCGGGCCCACGGATCTCGCCGACCAGCTCCAGGGCGACACCCCGCCGGTGGTCATCGATGTCCGCGAACCTTACGAGTTTGCCATCGCCGAAATGGGCGGCATCCTGATGCCGCAGGACACCGTGCCGGAACGCGTGGCCGACATCCCCCGGGACCGGCCCGTGGTGGTCCACTGCCGGAGCGGTGTGCGGTCCGCGCGCATCATCCGGATGCTCGAGGACGAACACGGGTACGACAACCTGCTCAACCTGAAGGGCGGCATCCTCGCCTGGCAGGAACAGGTGAACCCGGCGCTCGCCCGGTATTGACTGGTTCCTCGACATCGCTCGGGACCTAGGCATCCAAGCCCGCTCTCTCTAGACGAGAAAAGCCCTGCAGTCGCGGGGCTTTTTCATTTCCGATATTGAGGGCATGAACGCCACCTACTCCTGCGGCCAGTGCGGCATGTCCGTGAAGGCCCAATG
>WTID01000218.1 GCA_011522855.1 Flavobacteriales bacterium | reverse complement strand
TCGCTGACGATGGTGTTGGAGCCCGCCACGGCGTCCTGGGTCTTCTTGGACAGCTTTCGGATGAACCGGCCGAAGCCCATGGCCGCAATCATGGCCACGGGCAGGGTGCCGAGCATCAGCAGGGTCAGTTTCCAACTGAAGGTCATGAGGGCGAGCAGGCCGCCTCCGATGATGATGGTCTGGCGAACGAGCTCGGCGAGCACCACGGTGAACGTGTCGCGGATGGCCTCGATGTCGGCGGCGATGCGGCTGCCAAGGTCGCCCACACGCCGCGTGTCGAAGAAGGCCATTGGCTGCGTGATCATCCCGGCAAAGGCGTCTTCGCGGAGGGCCTTGAGCATCCGGGTGGTGATTTCCCCGAAGAGCCAGATGCGGATGAAGCTCAATGCGCTCTGGACCACGAGCACGAGGAAAATGGCCACGCCGATCTGGCGGAGGTCACCGGCATCAATGGGCAGGGGCAGTTCGAATCCGCCCTGTCCGGCCGTGGAGTCGACTCCGACGCCGCCGAGTTGGCCCCAGAGGCGGGTGACGAGGAGGGTCAGCACGCCCGACAACGTGATCAGCACGATGCCGACGGCAAACTTGATGCGGTGCGGCCGGAGGTAGGGGGTGATGCGCCGGAACTGACGGACGCCATCGCGGTTGAGCTTGCCCTTGTGGGGCGGCTCGGCATGGGGGTCGGTCGGGGCGGATCTGCGTCGGGCCAAAAGGAAGGAGTTCCGTTGCGGCGTCAAAGCTAGGTTGCCGCATCTTGCGGTGGTCAATCCGGGGTGCGGACGGTGAAGTCCCCAAAGGGGCGGGATTTCTCGAGTCGTTGCCTATCTTTGCGCTCCCGATTTTCGAAATCCATCGTCATGAAACGGACTTTTCAACCCTCGGTTCGCAAGCGTCGCAACAAGCACGGCTTCCGCGAGCGCATGTCTTCGGCCGCTGGTCGTGCGGTTCTCGCTGCTCGGCGCCGGAAGGGCCGCAAGAAGCTGTCCGTTTCCGATGAGCGCCGCCACAAAGGCATCGAGCGCTGAGAATCGAACCGAAGCAAAACAAATCAGAAAGGCGTCCCACAGGGCGCCTTTTTTCGTGCCTGGTGTTCGGGCATGGCCACGGCGAGGGCCATCCACGTGGTCGCTTCCGGCCCGTCCAAGGCTTCCCAGCGCAGGATCAGCTCGACGTCGTGTTGCACGGCGATGAGCCGGGCGCCGTCGTCCGAGACCTGCGTCCATTCGATGCCGGTCAGGAAGTCGACGCCGGTTCCGAAGGCCTTGAAGACCGCCTCCTTGGCGGTCCAGAGCCGACACAGCGTGTCGAGGGTGTCGCCGAACGGCTCCAGGACCGGCTGGTCCGCCGGACCGACAAAGCGCGCCTGGACCTTTCGCAGTCGCTCCGTCGCGCCTTCGACGTCGACCCCGACGGGCCGGTCTCCCCGCACGGCCACCACCCAGCTCCCCCCGTGAGAGAGGCTGCAGAAGCCATCGCCCATTCGGGGCCGCCCGCTGTCCTCGCGGGTGGGTTCGGGCCACCCCGCATCGACCATCAGGGCGGCGAGGGCGGCCCGTTGTTCGGTCAGGGTTCCCGAGGCCTGACGGGCGATGAGTTCACAACTGTCGGCCTCCGGGGGCATGGATGGGGAAATTCCGGGCATGGGTCACGCAAGGAAACAAAACAGGTGCAAAGCTGTGATGTCCTTGTTTTTCAGCCCAAAAGCCACGGCTATCTTTGCCGCAAATTCCAGCGAACGCATGAGCGTCACCAACACCACCACCCAGTTGCCCTACAAGGTCAAGGACATCAACCTCGCCGAATGGGGACGCAAGGAAATTCAACTCGCCGAGGCCGAGATGCCCGGTCTGATGGCCCTTCGGGACCGTTACCGCAACGAAAAGCCCCTCGCCGGAGCCCGGGTTGCCGGGTGCCTGCACATGACCATCCAGACGGCCGTTCTGATCGAGACCCTCGTGGAGCTCGGTGCGGATGTGACCTGGTCCAGCTGCAACATCTTCTCCACCCAGGACCATGCCGCCGCCGCCATCGCGGCCGCCGGCATTCCGGTTTACGCCTGGAAGGGCATGACGGAGGAGGAGTACGAGTGGTGCATCGAGCAGACCC
>WTID01000110.1:13366-28959 GCA_011522855.1 Flavobacteriales bacterium | reverse complement strand
AGGAGGGCATTGCGGACATCGCCACGATCGACTGGGCGATGACGGAACTCGGCGGCTTCCGGATGGGCCCCTTCCAACTGATGGACCTGATCGGCAACGACATCAATTACGCGGTGACGGAGAGCGTATGGAAAGCGTTCCACCACGACCCACGGTACACGCCGTCCTTCTCCCAGAAGCGGAATGTGGACGCCGGATGGCTCGGCCGAAAGACCGGTCGCGGATGGCATGACCACACTGAAGGGGCGATGGCGTCGGAGCCTCGACGGGACAAGGACCTCGGGCAGGACATCCTATGGCGCATCCTGGTGATGCTCATCAATGAGGCGGCGGATGCCGTGTTCTGGGGCGTGGCCAGCGCAGAGGATGTGGACCACGCCATGAAGGGCGGAGTCAATTACCCCAAGGGCCTGCTCGAGTGGGCCGAGGAAGTCGGCCTCGACCGGTGTGTCCGAGCGCTGGACGACCTGAAGGCCGAATATGGTGAGGAGCGGTATCGTTGCAGCCCCCTGCTCCGCCGTTGCGCCGAACAGCAGCGCGGATTCTTCAGCTGAACCAGATCAGCAGTCCGTCCCGAAGCCTCCGAGCAGGGACAGCACATCCGCCACGGTAACCTGACCGTCGCCGTTGATGTCCGCGGTGCATCCGGTCAGGCAACCGAATTCCGACAGCAGGATGAGCACGTCGGAGACGGTGATGAGGGCATCCCCATTCAGGTCGAGCAGACAGGCGAGCTCCTCGGAGGACAGGATGCCGTCGCAATTGTTGTCCACGCCTTGGGCCGTACCCGGGGCTCCGGGGAAGACCGCCGCATTGCCGTCGTCGCAATCACACACGGTGGACTCTCCATCGCCATCGAGGTCGACAATGCCGGCACAGGACTCAAATCCCGATTGGCAATTGGCGGCCACGCAAGCTTCACAATCCGCTTCGCTCCCGAAGGCACAGGTGAGAAAGCAGCTGTTGGTGACGCATGTGCTCTGGTCGGCGAAGCATCCAACACAGCCCGAGCTCATTTCCGGCACCGCCGCGGCGATGCAATCCGCAAAACAGGTCGTGATGTCGCTGGCCAGGAAGCAGGAGAATCCGCAGGAAAACACCGCGTCATTCACGGCAGCTCCGTCGTTGCACAGGAGGGCAAAATCCGTCGAGTCGCACTGGGCCTTCAACCCGAATGAGAGCGTGAGTGTGGTAAGGCCGAGGATGAATAGTCGATTGGCGAGCATGGGGCGAGATGTGTCTATTCGACAATTCGAACGGCGCCTTGGTTCAAATCCGCAATTCGAACCCGCCTTGGTCCAGGCGTTCACCGGCCTTCACGATGTCCTGAGGGTGGGTCAGGTCGAGGAAGGCTCCCGCCATTGGCAGCACCTGCAGGCCTTCCGCCTTGCTTTCCGACCAATTGGAGAGGGCCACCGGCAATTCCTTCTCCTTGCGCACCGGATGTTCGGGAACCGCCGTGACCGCCTCGAGCAGGGCGCGGTAAGGAACCCGGAAGTAATTCATGCTGACCCTCACGGTGCCATCCGGCCAAATGGCGGATTGGATGGTCGCCTCGTCCGGCTTCTCGTCGATGCGCTCCAATCCCCCCTGATCGTTGCGGGAAATGACTGCGAAGGCCTGCACGCGGTCAGCAGGCAGCCCGAGGTGGTCGCGGTCGAAGGCCGGGAGACAGGCCGGATTGGCCAGCATGGCCTGAAACATCCCGGAGGGTGGCAGGTTGTCGCCATTGGCCACCGTCACGCTCGATCCGTCCCAATGGGGATGCGCTTCCAGCGCCAGCTGGACAGCTTGGGCGGTTCCTGCCGGCTTGGTCCGCCCGGCCGGAATGGTCTGAACCACGAAACTGAGGTCGAGTTCATCCAGCGTCAAGGCGTCGAAATGGGGCCGGGTGATCTCATCGTGCTCCCCAATGACAATGCAGATGTCCCGGAGGCCTTCCTCCTTGGCCCGCTCGACAAGATGCTGGAGCAAGGGCTTCCGGTCCTGTCCGATGCGGATCATGGCCTTCGGACGCGAGGCGGCCTCCTCGAGCACCCACTCGGGAACGTCGGCGGACGCCTTCATGCGGCTGCCTTTGCCGGCCGCCATGATGATGAGGGGGTTCCGTTCAGCCATGGCGAACCCCTTCATCCATGCGCACGGCCCACGCCCCTTTGGCGCCGGCGGCCATCATCGCCTCGATCACGCTGTCCACTTTCGATTCGGCGGCGTAGACGAACATGCACCCTCCGCCACCGGACCCATTGATTTTGCCTCCCCAAGCGCCCGCGTCGAGCGCACTGTCCAACATGGCCTCGATGCGGGGTGTGGACAGCCCGAGGACATCCCGCAGGACGCCGTGGTGCCGGGTCAACGCCTCGCCCATGCGTTGTTCGTCCACGTTCCCTCCGGAAAGGTGTCCGGCCCACTCCTGTTCCAGATTGCGGTTGAGGCGGGTTCCTTCTGCCAAATGGCGCTGTTCCTCGCTCCAATGCGGCGGGTTCGCATCGAGGTCTGCCATCAAGGGCAACCGCGCCTCCTTGCATCGGGCCAAATGTCCCTGGGTGTCCTTTGGTTGCCCCGAATCACCGAGGATGAAGGCTCCGCTCAATGGGGTCAGTGGTTGTGGCTGTCCGAGTCCAAACCGATGGATGCCGCCATGGGCACAGGCGAAGTGGTCCATGTCGCCTCCCGCCCCATCGAATGCGAGGACCTCCGCATGGTGACACCGACGGACCAGCTCATCTGTGGATTCCTCCAGCCCGCAGACTCGGCTCCAGCCTGCGGTCCACGCCGTCATCAGGGCCGTGGAGGAACTGCATCCGGCCTGGATGGGGATGTCACTCCGGATGTGGATGTCCATTCCGTTGGGTGTGGCTCCCGTGTCGTGGAGAATGTGCGTCAAGGCCACCGCCCAAGGGGTCTGCCCGGCTCCTTGTCCCATCTGGTCCAAATCCAATTCCGTCACCTCGCCCATGGATTCGCTGGTCAATCGAATGACGGAATCGGGCCGAGGGACCCAGTCCAACCGGCAACGTCGGTTGATCGCCATGGCGATGACCGGCAAGCCGAGGTAGTCCTGGTGTTCGCCAAACAGGCAGAGCCGCCCTGGGGCCGAGGTGGTGAACGGGGTCATGCCGCCCTGCGCTGGAGGATGAGGATGCCCTGGATGCTCAATCCCGTCAAGGCACCGAAGGCCATGCCCGCGACACCATGGCCAAAGAGGACGCTGCCCATCCCGAGCAAGGCGCCATAGACGGCCAAGCAGCCCAGGAAGGCCTGCAGCAGGGAACGCGGCACATTCCACGTGGCCTCCTCCCCACCCTCTGCGGGGAAGCGAGCCCAGCCGGGACCGCCGGGGCGGACGAGGTTGACGAAGCGCTGCAGCGTCACCGGTTGCTCCGGAGGGAGCAGATAAGCCGCAGCGACCCAGCCGGCCGTGGTGATTAGGCTGCCGGCGACCAGTTTGCCCCAGTCCGCCAAGGCCGGCACCAGGGCCACCGGTTCGGCAGCCAGAGCGTCGTGTACCCACGTGAAGTAGATGGCGACCACAAGCGAAATGACCATGGCTGCGATTTCGGTGCCGGCGGAAATGCGCCACCAGAACCACCGGAGGATGAACAGTCCGCCGGTCCCGGCCCCGAGCAGCAACAGCAGATTGAAGGCCTGTCCGGCCGAGGTCAGGGTCAAGCTCAACGCGGCACCGGCAAGCAGGGACAGGACCGTGGCCCATCGGCCGGCGCCCACCTTTTGCTGTTCGGTCGCGTCCGGACGAAGGAACCGCACCCAGACGTCGTTGACGAGGTAGCTCGCGCCGAGGTTGACTTGGGTACTCATCGTGGAGATGAAAGCCGCAAGCAAGGAGGCCGTCACCCAGCCGAGCAGGCCGGAGGGCAACAGGCTGAGCATGGCCGGATAGGCGACATCGTGCCCCACCTTGTCCGCTGCAAGGGCCGGGAAGGCCGAGGCGATGCTGTCGAGGTCGGGGAAGACGATGAGGGACGCCAGGGCGACCAAAATCCATGGCCAAGGCCGGAGGGCATAATGGGCTGCATTGAACAACAGCGTGGCCCCGACGGCGTCCTCTTCGCTGCGGGCGCTGAACATTCTCTGGGCGATGTATCCGCCTCCACCGGGTTCGGCCCCCGGATAATAACTCGCCCACCATTGTACGGCGAGCGGAACGAGGAGGACCGGAATCCACACTTCGGGGTCATCAAAATCCGGCCAGACGGACAGCTTGCCCGCGACGTTCGGATGGGACATCAGTCCTTCCATGCCCCCCACCTCCGGCAGGTACACCACGTAAAGGCAGGCGGCCACGGCCCCGCCCATGGCGAGCACGAACTGGAAAAGGTCGGTCCACAGGATGGCCCTCAGCCCGCCATAGGCGCTGAAGAACAAAGTGACGCTGCACGTCACGGCAAGGGTCATCCACCCCGGCCAACCGAGCAGGATGCTCCCCAGCTTGATGGCGGCCAGGCTGACGGTGGCCATCACAAGCACATTGAACACCAGCCCCAAATAGATGGCGCGGAAGCCCCTGAGGAAGGCGCCCCCTTTGCCGCCATAGCGCAATTCGTAGAATTCAATGTCAGTAAGGACGCCGGAGCGGCGCCAGAGCTTGGCATAGATGAAGACGGTCACCATGCCCGTCAAGAGGAAAGCCCACCAGGCCCAATTGCCCGACACACCTTGTTGGCGCACGAGGTCCGTGACGAGGTTCGGCGTGTCCGCGCTGAACGTGGTGGCCACCATGGACGTGCCGAGCAACCACCAGGGCATGGCGCGTCCGCCGAGGAAATAATCGTCGGCATTGCCTTTTCCTTTCCGACCTGACCACCAGCCGATGCCCAGGACGATCAGCAGCACCGCTGCGATGATGCCCCAGTCCAATCCCGTCAATTGCATGCGGTCAATGTACAGGTGACAAGGCGGTTAAACCGGGATGGGCAAGAGCCGTTATCTTCAGGGTTCTGACATCCCCATGCGCCGTTTTCCTCTCCTCTTCCTCCTCCTCGCTCTGTTGGGGCCAATGGGCCTTGACGGGCAGTCCGTGACGTTCCACGAGGATGTGGCCCCCATCATCTACGGGAACTGCACCGAATGCCATCGGGAAGGTGAGATCGGCCCCATGCCGTTCACGACCTATGCGGAGGTGGCGGCGTATGGAGAGTTCATCGAATACGTGACCTCCATCGGCTACATGCCGCCTTGGACGCCGGATCCGGAGTATTCGCACTTCGTCGGAGAAAAGGTGCTCACGGCGGAGGAGCTCGAGACGCTGAGCGACTGGGTGTCGGCCGGCAAACCGGAAGGAGACCCTGCCGCGAATCCAGGGCTTCCCGACTTCCCCTCCGGAAGCCAGATTGGAGAGCCGGACCATGTGCTGACCATGGCCGAGCCCTATGTCCATGATGGCGACATGACCGACGAATACCGGGTGTTCGTCTTGCCGACCGAATTCGGTGAGGACGCTTCCATCCGGGCATTGGAGGTCATGCCCGGCAACCACACCATCGCCCACCATGCGATTCTCGGCCTCGACGATTCAGGACAGGCTGCAGCGCTGGATGCTGGCGACCCGGAACCGGGATATGAGGGATTCGGTGGATTTGGCTTCGCCGCGCTGAGTTCCTTCTTTGGGGCCTGGGTTCCTGGAGCACTTCCTGTGGACTACCCACCAGGCATCGGGCGGTCCATCCCGGCAGGAGCCGATCTGCTGGTCCAGATGCACTATGGACCCAGTGCGATTTCAGAATCTGACCAAACGGAAGTCAATGTCTTTTTGACCGAAGAGCCCATCGAACGTGAAGTCACCACGGCCATCATGGGGCCGCAGCATCTGGATGTGCCCTTCATCCTTCCTCCGGACCAGATTTCGTCCTTCCACGGCACCTTTCCGGTGGCGGCCGACGTGAGCCTGATCAACATCGCCCCCCATTGCCACCTCATTGGAGCTTCATGGCTCGTCTATGCCACGTCCCCGGACAACCAGGACACCATTCCCCTGATTTCCATTCCCGAGTGGGACTTCAATTGGCAAGGGTTCTTCACCTTCCCCACCCTGACGAAAATTCCCCAGGGCTACACCCTGCACGGCGAAGCGACCTACGACAACACGGCGTCCAACCCGTTCAACCCCAATGACCCGCCCGCGTGGGTCTCGTTTGGCGAAGGAACCGAGGACGAGATGTTCTTCGTCTTCCTCGACTTCGTCCTCTACGAGGAGGGAGATGAATCGATTTCGCTTGGGCCTGATGCCCCCTGTCCGGGAGACCTGACTGGAGATGACATCATCGGAGTGTCCGATGCCTTGCTCATCCTGAGTGAATTCGGTTGCCAATCTGGATGCCAGGCCGACCTGGATGAGGACGGACTTGTGACGGTGTCCGATGTCCTGTTCCTCCTCGGATTGTACGGTACCCCTTGCGAATGAACGGAGTCAAGCCCATCTGGCGGGTCATCCTGTTCCTCGCCCCCCTCTGCCCCATCTGCCAGAACATGACGCACGAGATGCGCCTGCTCGAGGAGGAGTTCGCCGATGCCCCCGTGGAATTTGCAGGGGTCTTTCCCAACGCGTCCACCCGGACCGAGCAAATCGTGGAATTCGGAGACACCTATGGTCTGGAAATGTCCCTTACGGCGGATACGGCCGACTGGGCCGGGCGGCTTGATGCCCGTTGGACCCCAGAAGCGTTTGTCCTCGACGAGCGCGACTCCATCGTCTATCGAGGGCGATTGAATGACCGATACTTTGCGCCCGGCAAGCGGCGGTCCCGAACCCGGAACCGAGATTTGCGTAATGCATTGAACGACCTCCTAGATGGTCGTGCTGTCACCACGCCGGTGACGGACGCCGTTGGATGTCCCATCGAAGGCCTCCGATTACAGAAAGACCCTTGAACTGCCCACCATGAGATTCTTCCTTCTCCTCCCCCTTTTGCTTGTAGTCGTCACAGTCCAGGGCCAAGGCGTGACCTATCACGCGGATGTGGCCCCGATCATCCATGAGAACTGCACCCAGTGTCACCGGGTGGGAGAAATCGGCCCCATGCCGTTCACCACGTTCGAGGAAGTGTCCGCCTACGGTGAGTTCATCGAGTACGTGACGTCCACAGGCTACATGCCCCCGTGGACCCCGGATCCGACCTACAGCCACTTTGTAGGGGAGCGGGTGTTGAGTGCGGAAGAGATCGAGACCCTGAGTGCCTGGGTTGATGCCGGGAAGCCCGAGGGAGATCCTGCCGACAATCCAGGTCTGCCAGACTTTCCTGAAGACAGCCAGGTCGGAGAACCGGACCTCGTGATGCCCATGCCTGAGCCTTATGTGCACGAAGGCTCCATGACCGACCAGTATCAGGTCTTCGTGCTGCCGACCGGTTTCGAGACGGACGTGACCATCCGTTCGCTCGAGGTCATGCCGGGCAACCATGCCATCGCCCACCACGCCATCCTGGGCCTCGACATCTCCGGGACGGCGGCCAACCTCGATGCGCAGGACCCCGACCTCGGTTACGAGAGCTTCGGGGACTTCGGCTTCGACGCCTACGAGAACTTCTTTGGTGGATGGGTGCCGGGCACCCTGCCCGTGGTATACCCGGAGGGCATTGGTCGGGTGATTCCGGCAGGAAGTGACTTGCTGGTCCAGATGCATTACGGCCCTTCGGCCGTGGAAGAATCCGACCAGACGGAAATCAATGTCTTCTTCACAGAAGGCCCAGTGGAACGAGAGGTGACCACCGGCATCATGGGGCCCTGGGCCTTGGGAGAGCCATTTTTCATTCCGGCCAATCAGGTGAAGGTTTTCCATGGGGAATTCCCCATCAGCAGCGACATCAGCCTCATCAACATTGTGCCCCATTGCCATCTCATCGGAGCGAGCTGGGAGGTGTTCGCCACCTCCGCCAATGGCAACGACACGATTCCTTTGATCTCCATTCCCGATTGGGACTTCAACTGGCAAGGGTTCTTCACGTTCCCTACACTGACCAAGATTCCCGGAGGCTACACCTTGGAGGCGATTGCCGTGTATGACAACACGGCTGACAACCCGTTCAATCCAAGCTCACCTCCCCAAAACGTCTTCTACGGCGACAACACCGAGGACGAGATGTTCTTCGTGTTCCTCGACTACGTGGAATACCAGGAGGGAGATGAGGACATTTCCCTCGAGACGCCCCTGTTGACCGGCATCGGGGCGCTCGATCCATCAGGTCCCCTTGTGAAGCTGCAGCCCAATCCCAACCGGGGCTCGGTCCAACTTCTTGTGGACCCCTCCCTCATTGGTCAGCCTTGGGAGGTCCTGGATCTGGGAGGGCGGATTTTGCGTTCTGGCGCATTCCGGTCGGCGAACCAACAGCTCCACCTCGATGGACTGGGCGACGGTGTCTACCTGTTCCGTTCGTCGGAAGGCGTCGAACGGCTGGTCATCCAGCGCTGACGTCCCACCCCGCAGCGCCCGTCCAATGGTGGGTCAGGGTCTCATTGCGGACGATGCCGGATGGTGTCAATGCATCGAGGCGAACCTCGCCGGACGCATGAAGGACCGTCCATTCTCCAGCCCCAGAGTCCAGCGCAAGACCGACATGGGTCACTGCATCCTGCCCTTCCTTATGGAAGAACACGAGATCGCCATGCTGCAATGCGTCCCAGCCGGATCGGTGGTCTCTGGACGCCGCCCATTGTTGGCTCGCATCCCGTGGAATGTCCAGGCCGCAGAGGGCGCCGGCCAACTGCGTCAGACCACTGCAGTCCATGCCGAGGATGCTCTTGCCACCCCATAGGTAGGGGGCTCCGAGAAACTGCATGGCCGCGGCCAGAACGTCAGAAGGAGAATCTTGGGCATGGTTCGGAAACGCGGCGAGAGGGATCCGGCTGCCTGCCGGCAGATTCAGCGTCCGTCCTGCCCATTCAAAGGCGGTCAAGGGGACGGTCAGCTGGAGGCAATCGGACTCGAAAGCCTCCACAGCCTCCTCTGACGTGTCCACGAGTTTGGGGTCGATGAACCCTTGGTAGCCATCGAGGTGCAGATGGACCTTGGCCCAGTTCGACTGTCCTTCAACAGGCTCCATGTCGACGCGCTCCCCGAAGAGGGCCTGGGTGACCATTTCCGCCCGGTCCGAGGGTTCGGACCGCACGGGAGCCAGGGGGACACGGATGACGCCTTCCATCAGGCTCCGCAGTCGATCACCATGGCGCTGGCCCCTCCTCCTCCATTGCAGATGCCCGCCGCGCCATAGCGCTTGCCATGTCGCTTCAGGGCATGGATGAGCGTCACGACGATGCGGCTTCCGGAGCTGCCGAGGGGGTGGCCGAGCGAAACGGCACCGCCGTTCACGTTGACCTTGTTGGCATCCACGCCGAGCAGCTTCATGTTGGCCAATCCCACCACAGAGAAGGCCTCATTCAATTCCACGAGGTCCATCTGATCCAGACTCATGCCGGCCCGGTCCAGGGCGATGGGCACGGCTTTGGCGGGTGCAATGGTGAACCGCTCGGGTTCACGCGCCGCATCCGCATTGGACAGGATGGTGGCCAACGGAGTGACCCCCAACTCTGCGGCCTTGTCGGCCGACATCAGCACGAGGGCACTGGCGCCGTCGTTCAGGGTGCTGGCATTGGCCGCCGTGACGGACCCTTCCTTATCGAAGACGGGACGCAGGGTGGGGATCTTCTCGAGCTTCACGTTGCGAAACTCCTCATCCTCGGTGACCATGACTGGATCGCCTTTTCGCTGAGGGACCGGCACGGGAACCACTTCTTCGGAGAAGGCTCCGGCCTCCCATGCGGCGGCAGAACGGCGGTAACTCTCGATGGCAAAGGCGTCCTGGTCTTCACGGCTGAACCCATGCTCCTTCGCACACAGTTCGGCGCACAGGCCCATGTGGTGGTTCTCATAAACGTCGGTCAGGCCGTCGAGGACCATGCCATCGACCGCCTTCAGATTGCCCAGTTTGACGCCCTGCCGGCCGTTCAGATAATGCGGCACCTGAGACATGTTTTCCATACCGCCTGCAATGGCGACGTCGATCTGACCGAGGGCGATGGCATTGGCCGCCAGATGAAGGGCCTTCATGCCGCTGGAGCAGACCTTGTTGACGGTCGTGCAGGGGACCGTGTCGGGGATTCCGGCGCCCATGGCGGCCTGTCGTGCCGGGGCTTGGCCAAGGCCGGCTTGCAGCACATTGCCCATGAAAACCTCGTCCACCTGATCGGCAGAGACACCGGCAGCCTCCAATGCGCCTTGGATGGCGATCGAGCCGAGCTTGGTGGCGGGAACGGTGGAGAGGGCGCCCAGGAAGGACCCCATCGGGGTGCGGCGGGCCGAGACGATGACGACGGTTCTGCTCATTTCAGACGGTTTCAACGCCTCGAAGATAGCCTCCCCTTCCCGCCTTGCGTTGGCATTCGTTGGGAGTCGGGATCAGTCCATTGGCCGTTTTGGCACGGGGCTTGCATTTCTCTTCACAGCTGAAAGCAGCGAGATATGGTTCAAAGTGCAGGCGGCAAGCCTGCACAGATTTGGTTAAGGTTGAAGCGCCCCGAAACGTCGGGGCGCTTCTCATTTCACGACCCGGAGGAATTCCTTGGGCATGCGGGTCTTGACTTCCCACATGGCGTCCAGGGTCTGATCGGTCAGGACCGCACGGAACAAATGGACACCCTGACGTCCAAGCGGGTCCGGCGCATCCTGTCCGAGCCCGCAGACCATGCAGTTGTGGTGCCGGAGACCGGGCAGGATTTCAGGAATGTCCTGGAGACCAGCTTGAACCCGAAGGATGGTGAACCGTCCACCAGACCGCATTTTCCGGAAGGGAAACTTCTTGGCCGAGTACTTCTCCCCTGGTTTGCGGCGGGCGCTGAACTCGCCATCCTCCGGCATCTCGCCCCGAAGAAGCAAGTATGACTCGAAGCGAAACTCGCCCCATTTCTCCTGCAGGCGGCGGCGAAGGGCGATGTCCCGAACCACCACGGCAATGCCGCTGCTGTCCTTGTCGAGCATGTTCACGAAGTGGACCGGGCGCTCCACATTGCCTTGCTCCAGATCCCGTGCGATGAGGAATTCCTTCACCCGCGTGAAACTGGTGTCCACCCGGGGATTGGGAGACGCGGCCACCCAGCCGGCCGGCTTCATGTAGCAAAACAGATCGTCGTCCTCGTACAGGATTTCAAACGGGAGGTCGTCCGCCGGCCGAATGGACTTCGGGCTGTCGGCCGCCTCCAGTTTCCTCAGGTCCTTGGCCTCAGGAGCGGAAATCTCCTGCCCCACCCTGATTACGGTGGAGGGAATCTTGACGACTTCATCGGAAACCCTGACTGCGCCGCCCTTGATCAGGTTGCGGGCGGCGGTGGTGCTGGCGAGGCCGAGCTGGGAACGCACTTGCGCATGGAGGGGCGCTTCGATTTCGGCAATCCAGCGGAGGATCACCGGTTTCGGACGGGAAGGACGCTGCGGCATTGGGGGCGCAAGATGCACCGCTCCGGCTCAATCCGAGCACGTCTCGCCGTACAATGCCAACAAGGCGAGGATGTCATGGGTGGAGACCGTTCCATCTCCGGTGATGTCCCATGTGCAATCTGCCGTGCAGCCGAATTGGGAGAGGATCACGAGAATGTCGGTGGCCCCGTGCACACCATCGCCATCGACGTCGCCCGGACAGGAGGGGTTGGGGCAGGCGTAATCACAGGTCCCATCGTCAGTGGACGCGGCCGGATCGAAGTTGCAGGCTTCCGGGTCGGTGCAGCCCGTGAATCCGCTGACCGGCAGGACAAAGGACCCCGTGCTGCCATCGCTGAATCCGGGGCCGGGACCGTTTGCATCCAGAATGGACCAGACCGTACCGCCCCCCATGGCCATCACGTCCAGGGTGCCCGTCATGCCGCATTCCGTACCGGCCACCCCATTGTCTCCCAGGTCGTGGAGCTGAATGGTGTAATCTCCATGGACAAGACACAGCGTGTCCGTGGTCCACTGTTCGGGCGCAAAATGGAGCCCCTCTCCCATCGCGGTCCCTGCACTGTCGAGTACAGCCCATCCGAGCTCGAGCGGCTTGCAATCCGCGAGCGTCCGGACGAACACGGGGCCAGCGAGTGCCCGATGTTGCCAATCGGCCTCCGCCACGTCATTCTCAGCCACCGCATCGGGCCCAGAGGTCATGAGTCCATCCTGAACGGACCCGGTGACCCCCACGACGCTGGCCAGCCGGGCCTGAAGCGTCGTTCCGTAGGGCAAGGCATCGGGCAGGACATTGGGCCAAGGCAGTTCAGCCACCCGGTTGGGCGGCAACACGAAGCCGTAGTCCACAGTGTCCATTCCTGCCCAGACCACGGTGGCGGCAACAAGGGTGTCCGTGCCGGCATTCCGAAGAACCAGCCGGACGTTGGGGAGGGCGCCACACTCCCGGTCTCCGGCCCCCTCGATGTGAAGGGCGGCCCCGTCCCGGGCCGGGAGATTCCGCAACGGAGCCTTCCACAGGCCCCGTCCGTAGGTGGCGAGAAGCAACTCCCCCGTGCTCTTTCGAATGCCGAGGTCCGAACAGAGCACCTCGGGCAGCCCTGCCTTGTACGGGTCCCAGGCACCACTTCCGGACGCCCGGACATAGACGCCCGCGTCGGTGCCGGCATACAGGTCCCCATTGGCTTCGTCCAGCACCATCGTGTTCACGGGAAGGGCCGGAAGGCCTGCTCCGACCGGACTCCAAGAGCTCCCCCCATCGGTGGTTTTCCAGACCCTGTTCTCCGCCTCATACCCGCCGAAGGACAGCCACCAGACTCCAACCGAATCCGGGTGCAGTACGGCATCCGTGATGGGCAGGCCCGGCATTCCGGGCAAAGGGGTCCAGTTCTGGAGGTCCTCGGTGAAGAAGGCCAAGCCCCCCTTGGCCACCAAGGCGAGGCTGTCCGCCGCGGGTGTCAGGGCCAACACTTCGATCTGGTCGCCGGGAAGGGCGTTGGACTGACTCCACGTGGCACCGCCGTCGTCCGTGTGGTAGAGCCTGCGCTTGGCCACGAAGGCCCGTCCGGGGTTGCCGGGCGCGAACTGCATGGGCGTGTCCCAATCCCCCCGCTCGTGGACGCCCTCCCCACTGCCGCCGATCCACTCCTGCCAGCTCCATCCTCCATCCGGAGAACGGAAGGTTCGACCGTAGTATTCTGCGGCGTAGAGGGTGTCCGGATGCGCAGGGTCAATCATGCAATGGAAGCCGTCGGCGCCCAGTACCTGTGCATGGACACCGCGGTCCAACTGGTTGACCCCATTGTCCTGCCACCCGGTCAGGAGGCGGTCGAGGCGGTTTTCCGAGAACCCGAGGCGATAGACCTGTCCGATGTCGAGTCCATCCGAACGGTCCTGAATGCCCTGCTCTGTGACGCGGGCAACGCCACCATCATGGGCCGATAGGACGTCTGACGTGCCGGGAACAAAGGTCAACGCGTGGTGGTCCGCATGGACCAGGGGAACCGAGTCTCCACCGAACCAATGGCCGATGCAGTTCCAGGTCTCACCCCGGTCCTGCGTTTCCCAGAGGTTGATGCCGCCGGCCACGACCCGGTCCGGGTCGAGCGGATCCACCGCAAGGGCGAGATCGTAGAATCCCTGACCTCCTAGGTCTGCGCCGCTTACCGTGTAGCCGAGAAGATTGGGCACATCGGGGATTTCCGTGTAAGTCGCCCCACTGTCCGTGCTGAGGTAGATGCCCTCCAGGCCCTGGGTGCTGGATCGGGCGGCAATGGCCCAGACCTCACTTGGTGCTAAGGCGGAAGTGGCCAAGGTGAATCGACTGATTCCGAATGAGTTGGGTAGGCCGTCAGCCAGGATCCAGGTCACGCCCCCATCGGTGGATCGAGCAATCTCGCCCGGCCGCAAGGCGGCGTGCCAAACAGCGGAATCTCCGGGATGGGGCACGAGGTCCGAACAGAGGCCGTCCAGGGTGTTTTCGAATGTGACACCCCCATCCGTGCTCATCCAGACGCCATCCGTGGTGGCGGCGAGGAGGTGATCCGGATTTCCCGCCTTGCGGTGGACGCGGCTGACCGTGTTGGCCTCGGAAAGTTCAAAGCCGAGCCCCGTGGGCACCCAATTCTGTCCTCCATCCGTGGTCTCCATGAGGCCGACCCCGTAGGCGCTGCCGAAGTCCGCATCGCCCGTGGCCGCGAGAAGGTGCAGTGGATCTTCTGGATGAAAGGCCACATCGGACACTCCCATGCCAGCCCAATCCGATGTGCCGAGCAAGGACCAATTGTCGCCTGAGTCCAATGTCTGCCACACGCCCCCACTGGGTGCGCAGGCGATCCACCGGGAAGAGTCGTTCGGGTCGATGACCAGGCGGTTGACGCGGCCAGCTCCATTGTGCAAGGGCAGTCCGGGTGGAGTGGCCGGCGACCAGACGGCCGGTAGTGGCGTGGTCCTCGCCTGTCGTCCCGCTCGCTCCGCTTGGGTCGCCATCCAGGGCGAATTTGAATGGAAGGGTTCCTGTCCAGAGGTGTCGAACGCCCACCGCTTTTCGGCGAAATGCCACCACCGTTGGAAAGGCTTGAATCCCTTTCCCTTGGCGGGAAGGCTGTCGGACCACGTGCTGTCGAAGTCGGCCTGGGCCTGGGCCCAATCGGCGCCGGGAAGGAGGCCATCGGACCAATGTTGGGCCTGAAGGTCAGGACACCCGATCAGCAAGCCCGCCGTGAGGGTCACGAGGGCGACCGCCCTCCAGGGGCTGTCCTGATCTGGTGTGCGGCGCATCGCGGACTTGGTGTCGCCTGAAGATGCGACGCAAACGCCGCATGCCGCACGGTCCGGACCTCAAGCGTGCAGCCCGGTGCGGAGAAGTGGGCTCATTCCGGACAGGCGAGACCGAAGGTGCTCAGCGCTTCGAGGATGTCGTTGGCCGCCACCAATCCGTCGCCGTTCAAATCCGGCGCTCCGCAATCGATCGTACAACCGAAAGAGGACAGGATGATGAGGATGTCGGCTGCTCCCCGCAGGCCGTCTCCATTCAGGTCGCCCGGGCAGCTGGGCTCCAGTTCATCACAGGTGCCGTCTCCATCCGAATCGTTGAGGCAGTTGCCGTCGCAATCGAGGTAGTCCTCAGCGGGATAGGTACAGGAACCATCCTCTTCCGTCGCAGTCGGGTCATAGTTGCACGCGTCGTAAGCCGTGCATCCGAGGACTTCGAATTCATCGCAGACTCCATCGCCATCGCTGTCATTGAGACAATTTCCGTCGCAATCAAGGTGGGCTGCGTCCGGATAGATGCAGGACCCGTCCTCGTCCGTGGCGGCTGGGTCATAGTTGCAGGCATCTCCATCGGTGCAACCCGACACTTCCAACTCATCACAAATTCCATCACCGTCGGCATCGTTCAGACAGTTGCCCAAGCAATCGAGGTAGGTCTGGTCCGGATACGTGCAGGTTCCATCTTCTTCGGTGGCTTCCGCGGCGTAATTGCACGCGGCCGAGTCCGTGCAGCCATCGATCTCGAACGGGTCGCAGACTCCGTCACCATCCGTGTCTTCCAGGCAGTTGCCGTCGCAGTCGTAGCCTTCTGCCGCATCGAAACAGCTGCCGTCGTCATCTGTGGCGTCTGGGTTGAAGTTGCAGGCCGAATCGTCCTGAC